>PAJW01000005.1 GCA_002710265.1 Gammaproteobacteria bacterium
TCAATAAAAGCGGAATAGATAGCTTTTTTTAAGCCATCTTGAAAGTAGAGAATAGATTCATTTGGAAAATAATCAGCGTAGCGCCGAGTACTATTTAAAATTTTTCCTGGCTTTTTAGCACTATTTACAGCAATGACTACTATGTTTAAACTTTTATTAGTCTTTGCTAAATCCTCAAAAGTCTTATCAATTCTCCATGACCTTCCTCGCCAAGTATCTTCTTCTAAAAAGAGTTCTTCAGCATCATTCATGATTACAAATTTTGTATTTTTATCAATTTGATTACTAAAAGGATAGTAAATCTGAATTCTTCTATCGTATGCATTATGCTCGATAAAAAATTCTTCAATGCTCCCAATAGCTAGCTGACTATTTAAATGATTAACTTGCATAATTAAAAAAAGTAACAGAAATTTTGCTTTATTCATAAGCTTACTGAGTTTACTGTAGAATAAAACCATGAACAATAATCAAACTGGAAAATGTCAGTGCGGCAAAGTTACTTATTCATTCAATAAAGACAAAGTTATATCTGCTCATCATTGTCATTGCAAAGATTGTCAGAGAACAACGGGCTCAGGCAAGGCAACAATTTTATTCATACCAAAAAAGCATATTAGTGTTGAGGGAGACTTAAAGTACTTTGAAAGTACTGGAACGGCTGGATCCCATGTTAGAAGAGGCTTCTGCCCAGAATGTGGTTCAGGTGTGCTAAGTTATGCTAAAGAAATTTCGCATATATTATATGTAAAGGCTGGTACCTTAGATGACTCAAGTTGGGTTGAAGTAGATTCCAATTTTTTTACAAGCACAGCAGAAAATTGGTCGAAACCTGACGATTCAATAAAAAGCTTTGAAAAGAATCCAGGAATAATGTCTAACATAAAAACACTCTTTAAATCANTATAAAAAAAGCGGCATAAGCCGCTTTTATATAAATGTATAAAAANTTATTCTACTTTAAATACTTCNGCTTCCATTTCTCCTTTAACTAAATCAATAGTTCCNCTTAAGAANTTAACGCCATCACTNACGCTATCAACTGACTTAACATGAATCTTNGTTCCTTCCATGGTCCAAACNCCCATTAAATCNCCTCTTGCAAGAACACCATCNGGACTTATACCTCTTCCATGACCAGTCCATGTTCCTGAGGTGGTTATGTTTGGATTTGATGTCAAAGTATATGAGACATAAACCTTTCCATACTGACCAGTATCTGCACTAGATAAGTTAATAGTACTTTCTAACTTTCCAACAGTAATTGAATCAATTTTAAACTTTGCTTTAAAGCTATCACCAGTTACCTCAAATGCGCTTGAAGAAACCGCAAACATTAAAACAAATGCAAATATATATTTTTTCATTTTTTTTCTCCTTTAATTAAAAATTATTATTTCCCCCTAAACTTATTATTTACAAAATAAGATGAACACCCAAATCAAACATNAGGTATAAATTTGTTAAAAAGCCGATGGCCCAAAAAATACTTCTTGGACTTGGATTTTTGTCTGTGGCTATTTTGTAGTAGAGAACCATATGNACAATCCTTGCAATAGCATATATCCAAACNATTACAGATAACTTTGTTGCACTATACCCAGATAAAGCCGCTATTATTGCCATACCCATAAGAGGCGTTATGTTTTCCAATGAATTTTGAAAAGCTCTATGNGCTCTAAAAACAATNGAGGATTGCCCAAGNTCTGGTTTTATAACACCAACGTTNTAACCACCTTTTTGTCTTCGATGTACNCTAACAGCTACTATTGCTTGAATAATCATAGTTGCAAGGACCAACCATAAGCCTAGAAATACTGACTGATATTCTTCTAACATTTTGACACCTTAAATTTATTTGATTCTTTGTTTCAATTATAGACATAATATAGTTATGAAAGTGCTAAAAGAAGAAATGATTTTAAATTGTTCTGCTGAAAAGCTTTGGGGCATATTGTCAGATGTATCAAGATGTGACTGGGTACCATCAGTCGATGAAATCCGATTAGAAGAAGATTGNAGAATTTTTGAAATGGAGGGAATGGGCACNGTNAAAGAAAAAATATTGNTTAACGATGATGATGAAATGAAGCTTCANTATTCAGCAATTGAAACGAGGACCCCAATAAAACATCANCTCGCAACTATGCAGATAAATGCAATAGATAAAAATTCATGTAATTTTTCATGGGAAACAGAAATTGATCCAGAAATATTTGCTGATGCTATTCATCATGGAATGTTGATATCAATCGAAGGCATAAAAAATACTATTAAAACCTGAAATGAGTGATGTATATAAGGTCCTAACAATTAGTGAGTGGGNTGAATCTCTTAAATCTGGTCTNATAGAAACCTNATTAGATNAAAAGGATGGTTTCATTCATTTTTCATCATCAAGCCAACTCGCATTAACATTAAATCTTTATTTTAAATCAGACACTAAAGTAATGTTGCTGCAAATAGATGAAGAAAAACTTAATTCACCATTGNTTTATGANGAAGCAGGTGGAGANAGAATAGGAAAATTTCCTCATCTATATGATAAATTATCTGTTCAAAGNATTTCTAANAAATGGGAATTNAATAGAAATGCTTTTGAATTGCCAAANGAANTTTTGAAATATATTGAGGATAGGAAATAACTTTGAACGATTTATATCAAGAGTTTCTTCAAAGACTTGAGAAAAGTAATGATGAAAGCAGGCATAAGGCTTCAGACAAAAGGCATCAAAAAGGTTATAGAACAGCTNGAGAAAATTTAAATGACTTGGTNGATAAAGATTCATTTCTTGAATTTGGACAATTTGCAGTAGCTGCACAAAGAAGNAGAAGAGATTACGAGGAACTNCAAGANAATACCAATGCCGACGGAATTATTACAGGATTTTGTTCTATCAACGCTGATATAGTAGGAAAAGAAAATGCTGATGCCGCAGCAATAATTTACGATTATTCTGTTTTAGCTGGAACACAAGGTTATTTTCATCATCAAAAGCTAGATCGCATTATTGAAAAAGCTAAAAAATTTGATTTACCTATAATAATTTTTACTGAGGGTGGCGGAGGTAGGCCAGGTGATGTCGATGTAGTTACTCAGGTCGCTGGATTACATGTTCCATCTTTTGCGAGTTGGGCTTCATTGTCTGGTAAATCTCTTAAGATTGCTGTTAATAATGGATATTGTTTTGCTGGTAATGCTGCATTATTTGGCAGNAGTGATTTTAAGATTGCAACAAAGAATTCATGGATTGGTATGGCAGGTCCAGCAATGATTGAAGGAGGTGGCTTGGGTAAGTTTTTGCCAGAAGAAATTGGNCCAATCGAGGNTCACAAGACTAATGGNGTNGTTGATATCGTTGTCAATGANGAAAAAGAAGCTACCTTTTTTGCAAAAAAACTTTTGTCTTATTTTCAAGGCCGTGAAATTAATTACAAAGAAAATNATCAAGAGACTTTAAGAACAATAATGCCTGATGACAGAAGATACAGNTATGAAGTNCGAGAGGTATTAGAAATAATTGCAGATAAAGANTCTTTTTTTGAAGTCAAAAAAGATTATGGTAANTCAATATTNACTGGNTTTATAAGGATAGANGGTTATCCAATTGCAGTNCTTGCAAGTGATTGCAAACATCTTGGCGGAGCTGTTGACTCTGAAGCATCTGAAAANGCAGCAGATTTTTTAAATATATGCAGTGATAANAAAATTCCTATAACATCTTTTGTAGATACTCCGGGNTTTATGGTTGGACCAGATAGNGAACAGGAAGGCGCGGTGAGAAGAATGGCTAGCCTATTTAAAGCAGGAGCTANGTTAGAAACACCTCTTGCAGCAATTTTTTTAAGAAAAGGATATGGACTTGGAGCNCAAGCATTNGTTGGCGGTAGTNTNCATCAACCTGTTTTTACAGCTGCATGGCCAACTGGTGAATTTGGAGGCATGGGTCTTGAAGGNGCGGTTAAGCTTGGNTTTAAAAAAGAACTAGATGCTATNGAAGATACNAGCGAAAGAAATGATTTATATGAAAAACTTGTAGCGAAGATGTATGATGCTGGTAANGCAGTTGAAGTNGCATCTTTTTTNGAAATTGATGCAGTAATTGATCCTGTTGATACAAGAAAAGTGCTTTTGAAAGCACTTCATCAAAAATAAAAATGACAAATTTAACAGTNAATGAAGTTTATGCAGTCGGTGCGCCCATTGTTTTGGCGATGATACTCTTTGANGTTTTGTTTTCTAGCGCATCAAACAAGAATCTTTATAAAAAAGAAGATACCTTATGCACTATTGGTCTTTTGACTGGAAATATTTTGATGGTGTTTGCTTTAAAGGGAGCNACTCTTGCACTTCACTTTTATCTATTTCAATTNAAATTNNTCNATATGTCAGAATTAATTCCAGTATGGGCNATATGGGNATTGACATTTGTAATGATAGATTTAGTTTTTTATTTTTATCATAGGATTTCACATCGAGTTAATTTTCTTTGGGCTATTCANATGAGNCATCATTCAAGTGAAGAAATGAACTTTGCTGTTTCTTTTAGGCAAGCATGGTTTGGACCATTATCAAAAATACCTTTTTTTATGACACTACCATTATTAGGCTTTGATCCAACAATTATTGCTGTTGCTGGCGTTATTAGTACTTTATGGGGGATAGTAGGTCACACTCAGATAGTGGGCAAATTAGGTCCATTAGAACTTATTTTCAATACTCCCTCTCACCACAGAGTGCATCATGGCTCCAACAGTCAGTATATTGATAAAAACTATGGTAATTTATTAATAATATGGGACAAAATATTTGGTACCTTTGAACCAGAAATAGAAACGGTTAAATTTGGGCTAGTGAAGAATGTTAATACTTACAATCCAACTAAAATTACTTTTATGGGTTGGTCAGAAATGATAAAGAATATTAAAGATTCTCAAAATATTAATGAGGCTCTTTATTTCTTCTTTGGGCCACCTTCAACCAAGAATTAAGTATGCAAAAATTATTATTACTATTTTTATTATCTCCTCTGATTTATGCAAATAACCAATGTGATGAAGTTGAGTTGTTTTTTATAAGCCCACAAGATGGTTATAAATCAAATGATAAAGAGTTCAAAGTTGAGTTTGGGTCAAAAAATATTCAGATTAGCCCAGCTGGAGTCCCTATAGAAGGCTTGGATGAATGCATAGTTAGCGGTCACCACCACCTAATTATCAATAATGAATATGATGTTGTTTCAAACAGCAAGGACCCTATACCTTATGGAAAAAATATTTTGCATTTCGGTGGAGGCCAGACGGAGGCTGTTTTATCCCTAAGCCCTGGAAAATATGTTTTGCAACTAGCATTAGGCGATTATGAGCACACACCAGTAAAACCAATAAATACCTTATCTAATCGAGCTCCCTTGGTTTCTAAAAAAATTAATATTGAAATAACATCTGATTAATTTTTGATTTGAGAGCCATTTCTAATACAATAATATGGAAATATTACATAGGGGAAATGTATCTTTTCATTTATTAAAAGTAAATTTTTGTTTTCAAGGCTTTTTTTGATAGCGGGNCTNTTAGCNCTTTCTAAAAATGCTATTTCAGAAGACATTTTTATAGACCCGGGCCCAGATGCTCATGAAAGACTNCAAGANGCAATGATTCTTATGAATCAGGGNGATACTTTGATAATCAGATCTGGTTATTATNNCTTTGAAGANGGCTTATCTCTTGATATTGATAATGTGACAATAAAAGGCGAAGGGATGAATGAGACCATTCTTGATTTCAAAAATCAACAATCAGGTGCTCAAGGATTTTTGGTTACATCCAACAAAGTTACTCTAAAAGATTTTGCGATAATGGATGCAAAGGGTGATGCTCTTAAAGTTATTGGTTCTAAAGGCATTAATATGATTAATCTAAGAACAGAATGGACGGGTGGACCAAAGAGCACAAATGGAGCATATGGCTTTTATCCTGTTGAGTCCGAAGATGTCTTAATTGATGGCTGTGTAGCAATTGGCGCTTCTGATGCTGGTATTTATGTCGGCCAATCAAAAAATATTATTGTTAGAGATAGTATTGCTCAATATAATGTTGCAGGCATTGAGATTGAGAATTCATTCTATGCAGACGTATATGATAATCTAGCGTCTCATAATACTGCCGGGATTCTTGTATTTGACTTGCCAGATTTGCCACAACAAGGCGGCCATCATATTCGTGTGTTTGATAATAAATCTATTGATAATGACACAGATAATTTTGCTCCTGAAGGCAATATTGTTGGAGAGGTTCCTCGAGGTACAGGAATTATTGTAATGGCGAATTCGGATGTTGAAATCTTCAATAATGTTATGAGTGGCAATGGAACAGTNAANTTATCAATTGTTTCATATTCAGATGAAACTGANGATCCAAATTATTATCCTCATCCAAAAAGAATCCAAGTTCATGGAAATACCTACGGTCCCTCTGGTTTTGACCCAGATCTTGAAACGGGAGATCTAGCAAAAGCATTATTTGAGATAAGCAATGGCAATATGCCTGACATTTTCTGGGATGGCGTTGTGCCAATCTCACAAATGGTATTTGGGCAGCCCGTAGATGAAAAACTGAAGGTAAAAGAGGATAGCGAAGTAAGCTTTTTAACGATTAGCCCAATAAAATATATGATGGGCTTCTCTAATCCAACACGAACAGATAAAAACGAATTTAAAGGGGTCATTAGTCCACTGGAACCGATAGTTATAGACGGTATATAGGGATAATGAAAAAAACAGTTCAATTTTTGGTAGTGCTTATGCTATGCATGAGGTCTTATGCTGTCGAAGAAAGTTTAATAATTGCAGAATCTTTTCCAAAAGAACTATCGCAGTTTGGTTTTTTCATTGACAAATCTGCTCAAGTACCGCATGAAGATGTAATACCATATGAACTCATATCAACTCTTTTTTCAGACTATTCATATAAACAAAGATGGGTATATGTTCCCAAAGATAAAAAGGCAGAATATAAAGAAAACTGGGTATTCGATTTTCCTATCGGCTCAGCCTTAATCAAGACATTTTATTATCCAATTGATGAAAGGAATCCTGAATTAGGGAAAAATTTACTAGAGACAAGATTATTATTAAGAAAGAAGTCTGGCTGGGAAGCAGTATCATATGCATGGAACGAAGAACAAACAGAGGCTTATAAAAAGGTAGCTGGAAAAACAATCAATGTTGCTTGGACAGATTTCATGGGTGAGGAAAAAGAAGTACGTTATAGGGTTCCTAATGTAAATCAGTGCAAAGAATGTCACGCTGCAAATGATAAAATCACTCCAATTGGCCCAAAGGCTAGAAATATCAATAAAGACTTTAAATTTGATGATGGTGAATTTAATCAATTAGCTTATTGGATGGATAGACAAATTATTGATGACTATCCTTTAGAATTAATTTCTCCAGTTGATTGGACAGATGAAAATCAAGATATTAACGACAGAGTGAGGTCTTATCTTGATGTCAATTGTGGACATTGCCACTCTCCAACAGGAAATGCAAATTCAACTGGACTTTATCTTCATCTCAACGAAACAAGAGAAACACATTTAGGTATATATAAAAAACCAGTAGCAACTGGAAGAGGAAGCGGGGGTTTTAAGTATTCGATTGTTCCAGGTAAGCCAGAAGAATCCATTCTGCTTCATAGGATGGCATCCATGGACCCTGGCGTTATGATGCCGGAATCTGGAAGAGCATTGACTCATGAGGAAGCGGTTGAGATGGTTAAGGAATGGATTTTATTAATGAAAGATTAATTAAATTTTAGATTTAACATGTTTCAAAAGTATTTTCTTATTTCAATATTCCTGGTCTCTTGCGAAGTACAAGAATCCAAAAATATATACACCCCACCCATCAATTCAAAAAATATTGAAACGACTCTCAATATTAAGAATTACTCAAAGGAAAAAATTAAAAAAATTGAATTAAACATAGTTTCACTCTATGGTCTTGAGAGCATAGAATTATCTAGAGACTTTAATCTAGATATAAAAATACTAGATATTCCAAAATACATTGATTGTGGTCACATGAATGATGAAGTATATGTTGAGTATATTGAGAGAATTTTTGGCTCTTCTCTAAAAGCTACAGTTAAAATAGATCTAACAAAAGATGAAAATCTTTACAGCCTTAACAAAATGCTAATTAACTTTTTATTTATGTCTAAAGAAACAGGAACTAGATGGAAATTTAAAACAAATTCTCCCAAAGAGCTTTTAGTTGGAAATCCGGTATATGATGAAAATCCATATAGGACTTGTACGACAAAGAATGTTTTAGAAAAAGAGATTATTAAATTAATAAAAGATGAAGATAATAAAGTATAGCGGCATAACATTTTTTTTATATCTAGCTCTTTTTGCACCTAGCCTTTTAGTTGCCAAAGAGGTAGATGAAATACTTGGATATTGGTTAACCACGCAGTCTATCGTCTTAGTAGAAAAATGTAACGATGAGCTTTGTGCGACCATAGAACATATTTTTGTTGAAGAGGGAGTTAATCCAGAATCCATTCTGGACACAAATAATAGGGATAAATCACAAAGAGAAAGAAGCATCAAAGGAATAAATTTAATAAGCGGGTTTAAATATGCAAGTGGTTTAAAAGAATATAAGGGTGGAAAGATATATGATCCTGGACGAGGAAGAGTATTTAAATCAAATATTTATCTTCTTGATAATAAAAACTTAAAAGTTGAAGGTTGTCTAATGAGACTATGTGGACATGAAGAATGGAAACCACTTATAGTTACTATTGATAGTGACGGTTCCAGGAACGCAGTTTTAAAATATGAAGAAAATTAATTTCAGTAGAAAATTTGATAAATTTTCAGATTACTGGTCTCCAAAAGTAATAGCCGAGATGAATGATTATCAATTCAAACTTGTTAAGATAATGGATGACTTTATTTGGCACAGGCATGATGATACGGACGAAGTATTTATAGTAATAGAAGGAGAAATTTCTATTGAATTTGAAGATGAAACAATAGATTTAAAAAGTGGCGAGATGCTAGTTGTACCAAAAGGAGTTAGGCATAGGCCACATGCTAAGAAAGAAGCCAGTATAATGTTAGTAGAGCCAAAAGGAGTCGTAAATACAGGGGATGAAATTGATAAACTTACTGCACCAAATGATGAATGGATTTAGACATGAGTAAAGTTCTTATTTTTATTTTGACTGCTCTTGTCCTAGGTTTGGCTATATATAGCCCAAACATTCTAAGGTTATATAAATTAGCAAATTTATATAATGAAAAAACAATCGCAAAAAATTTTATTAGTATTAATAAAATATTCAGCAATACCTCAAGCTCAATTCCAGCATCTGATGAACCACATATATTTGAAAAGATAGAATTCGACCTTCCAAGCAAATATATTTTTGAGGGTGAAGAATTAGATTTGAAAGAAGGCCTTGCCCATTTTCATACAGACGGCTTAATTATTTTGCACGATGGAAAAATGTTATTTGAGGAGTACTGGAACGGAAATAGTACAGATAGCAAACATATATCTTTTTCAGTAGCGAAGTCTTATTTATCTGCATTATTTGGAATTGCAGTTGATGANGGTCTTATAGATAGCATTGATGACAGAGTTTCTAAATATTTAAAAGACTTTGTTGGAACTGGTTACGAAGACGTAAAAATTAAGAATTTATTACAAATGTCATCAGGCATAGAATTTAATGAAGACTATGCCGACCCAAACTCTGATATTAATAAGTTCAGCAGATCCACAGCAAGAGATGTATCTTTTAGAGATTTTGCAAAGACCTTAAAGAGCGGAAGAGAGCAAGGGACTTATAATCATTATGTAAGTCTAGATACTCAAGTATTAGCAATGATTCTTGAATCAGTTACAAATATGCCTGTTCGAGAATATTTGCATAAGAAAATATGGAGCAAGATTGGAACAGAAAGCGATGCTTACTATATAACTGACAGCACTGGTGCAGACATGGCTCTAGGTGGTTTAAATGCAACCTTGAGAGACTATGCAAAATTTGGACAATTATATCTTGATAAAGGGAATTGGCTTGGGGAACAAATTGTTCCTCAATCATGGGTCATTGACTCAACAACACCAGATGCTCCTCATTTAATGCCTAACTCGGGTGAATTATCTTCAAATGAATGGGGGTATGGTTATCAGTGGTGGGTACCAGGCGACCCATTAACGGATTTTACAGCTCATGGAATCTTTAATCAGTTTATTTACGTTGATCCAATATCAAATGTTGTAATTGCAAAGACCTCTTCCAATCATCGATTTAGATCTGAAAGGGAATACTCAAAAGCAGCACACATAGCAATATTTAGAGCCATTACGCAACACATTCAGCAAAACCATATCCAATAGATTTGTATAAAATTTAATTCTTTCATAGAATTAAGTTGTTATAGAGTTTATTTAATGGGAGAAATAATGAATATTGTTTTTAAAAGTTTATTTGTACTTGTTTTTGCAACAGGTATATATGCAGGGCATCATGAAGGCGGTAGTCACATGCACGTTAATTCAGCAGAATGGGAAATTGAGGCCTATACTTCAGCTGCGCCAGCATTCATTGGTGATCATGCAACTGTTATAGGNGCATCTGGCAAAGTTTTACGAGAAGGCACTAATGGTTGGACGTGTAGAAACCTTGTCCCAATGCCTGCGGATGGATTTGCTGATGCTCATGCGTCTGCCGCGGCATGTTCAGATCGAAATGCTGTTGCTTGGGTAGATGCATATATTGCAGACAAAACTCCTAAATTAGAAAGCGATGGTTGGATTTGGATGAAGCATGGCGATCTAGGGGTAGATAATTTTAAACCTTATACCGATGGTCAAAAAGATGCTGGACACAAACACTACATAGAATCTGGAGCTCATATGATGTTGATGCCAAAAGATCCTTCTTCGCTTGATGGACAAACCACAGACTATACCACTGGAGCTCCATATGTAATGTTTAAAGGTACAAAGTTTGTTCATTTAATGATTCCATTAGATGGATATTATGATTACCAGCCTGGAGCTGCGCCAAAATAATTTATAGAAAATGGAAGAAGTTAAAGTTTATATGATCGCAAACATTCAAATTCACGATGCAGATAGATATAGAGAATACGAAAAAGGATTTTTTCCATTATTAAAAAAACATAATGGTGAGTTTATAACTTTTGATGACAATATCGTTAATGTTGAAGGTGAAAAACCTATGGANGGAAGAGTAATATTATTTAGCTTTCCATCTGCCAAGCATGCAGAAGAGTGGTATGCAGATCCTGAATATCAAGACCTCTCAGAACACAGACGAGCAAGCGTTACAACAACTTTGACTAGAGTTAGCGGTTTACCACCAAGGAAATAAAATTATGGAACGATATAAAACCTTTAAAGACTTTTACCCTTATTATTTAAGTGAACATGACAATAAAACGACTAAGTTACTGCACTTTATTGGCACTTCAATCGGTATTTATTTATATATTCAATTTTTTAGGACTTTTGATCCTATGTATTTGCTTTATTCTCTTTTGGCTGGATATGGCTTCGCATGGGTGGGGCACTTCTTTGTTGAAAAAAACAAACCAGCTACTTTCAAATATCCATTATGGAGCTTCATTGGTGACCATAAAATGTATCTGGAAATTCTTCAGGGCAAACATAAGATTTTTTAATTTTTCGAAACGCATAAAAGCTTATTTTAGACTTCATTTCGCTGAGAACATTTAAAGATAAAGACTTTATTAGAATATATTTCAAACTAATTATAGTAAAATAGTCATCTTATCTTTGGGAGCCCTAGATGAACAATAACGAATATGAAGTTCTGATTAATAAATCAAAAGAGATTTCTTTAAAATGGAGAAGTCTTCCAGCCCCTCAAAGAGGAGAATTAATTAGATTATTTGGTGAGGAGCTTAGAGTTCAAAAAGAGTCACTAGCAAAAACCATCACTATAGAAGCAAGGAAAATCAAAACCGAATCATTGGGCGAAGTTCAAGAGGCGATAGACATGTGTGACTTTGCTGTTGGTTTAAGCAGACAGTTATATGGTCTAACAATGCCCAGCGAGAGACCAAATCATAGATTACAAGAATTATGGCANCCNCTAGGCGTGGTTGGTTGNATAACAGCCTTTAATTTTCCAATGGCGGTTTTTGCATGGAACTTCTGCTTAGCAGCTGTNTGTGGAAANAGCATNATTTGGAAGCCCAGCCCACATGCAAATGAATGTGCTAAAGGAATTAAAACAGCATGGNATAAAGTTAGTGGAGATTTTGCNGATTTAATTCTTATTCTAGAAGGTGGCAATGAAGANGCANTTTCAATNTGCAAAGATAACAGAATCNCATTGGTNTCTGCTACAGGCAGCACCCAAATGGGAAAAGAACTTGCNCCAATNGTCTCAGCAAGACTGGGGAAACTTCTTTTAGAACTTGGTGGCAACAATGCAGCAATAGTTTGTCCTTCAGCCGACCTAGACTTAACTATTAAAGGCATAGCTTTTTCAGCATGCGGTACAACAGGCCAAAGATGCACTTCTTTGAGAAGATTATTTGTTCATGAGGACATCTATGAAGATTGTGTACAGAGATTACAAGCTTGCTTTGATGATTTGGTTATTGGCTGTCCATCAAAAGAAAGCTCGCAAATTGGACCTTTAATATCTGAAGATAGTTATAACAGCATGCAAGAAACTTTAAGCTCCCTTAAATCAAAAGGAATCAATGTTATTGGGGGAGAAAGAATAAATATTGAAGACCCAAAAGAATTTTATGTTAAACCAGCTCTTGTTTTAGTTGATGAGGTTGAAGAAGAGATGCTTAAAGAAACATTTGCACCAATTTTGTATGTAAAAAAATATAAAGATCTTAAAGATGCTATCTTTATGCAAAATAATGTTTCTCAAGGCTTAAGCAGCTCAATATTTACAAATGACATGCGTGAATCAGAACTGTTTTTAAGCGAATCAGGAAGCGACTGCGGAATTGCAAATGTAAACATTGGAACTAGCGGGGCTGAGATTGGAGGAGCATTTGGCGGCGAAAAAGATACAGGTGGTGGGAGAGAGTCTGGATCGGATGCGTGGAAGAATTATATGAGAAGGGTTACCGCTACAATAAATTATGGTGATGAATTACCACTTGCTCAAGGAGTAGAATTTGATGAAAGCTAAAATTGGTATAGTTGGCAGTGGAAACATAGGTTGGGCCCTGAAACAATTGTTGAAAGAAGACTATGATGTTAAACAGGGCGATATAACTGACGGTTTTGATGCTACTGACATTAACCAGGTAAAAACATTTTTAGAAGGAGTTGATGCAGTGATTTCTGCAGGGCCTTATGCGGTAAATAAGAATATTGCTCAAATCGCAGCAGATGAATCTATTGGTTATTTCGATCTCACAGAAGATGTAGAAACTACAGATTTTATTAAGGAATTAAAATCAGAAAGCATTCTTATGCCTCAATGTGGACTAGCGCCCGGAGCAATAAATATTTGTGCGGCAAGCATGATGGAAGAATTTGATGATGTAAAAGAGGTTTTAATGAGAGTTGGAGCTTTGCCAAGATTTACAACAAATGAAATGAGTTACTACTTAAGTTGGTCAACCAATGGCTTGATTAATGAATATTGCAATGAGGCTGATGCAATTTATGAAGGAAAGCCCATAAAAGTAATGCCATTAGAAGGCGCAGAAAAACTTGTCATTGAAGGTGAAAGCTTTGAGACTTTTAATACAAGTGGGGGGTGTGCAACCATGTGTGAAACTTATGCAGACAAGGTTGAAAATTTGACTTACAAAACAATCAGATACCCTGGACACTTGAAGCATATGAAATTCTTATTCAATGATTTACATTTAAAGAAAAATAAGGATATCTTAGAAAAATTATTTGATAAAGAAGTCCCTAGGACTAAAAATGACTTAATTATATTTTTTGTAAAGGTTATTGGGTTAATCGATGGAGTACTTCAAGAAAAAACTTACCTAAGAAAAATTTACGGAGATGAAAAGTTTAGTGCGATTCAACTTACTAC
>PAJW01000006.1 GCA_002710265.1 Gammaproteobacteria bacterium
TTGATAAAAATATTACAAATGAATTTGGAGAATTTAAGCTAAATGTATGGAGAGTCAAAATATATGATGAGAATCACTTTTCTCTATCGAAGGGAGCTATAAATGCTGCAGAGTCTCAATTGGTTAGAGTGCAAACTCAAAGCATACTCCAAGATATTTTAGGTATAGATGAATTAGGTAAAAACTGGTCCATAAGGGATTCTTTAAAAAAAATATCTGAGGAAGGAACTGGTCTTTTTGTTTTGATAAATCATAGAGATGCTAAAAGTTATTGGTTAAATAAGCTTGAGGAAAAAGAAATTGAGCCTAAAAGCAATCGCAGGGTTATTGGTGTAGGCTCTCAAATATTAAGAGCCTTAAACTTGAAGAAGATTACTGTTTTGGGTACACCTACAAAATATAATGCCGTCTCTGGTTTTGATATTGAAATAACAGGATTCAAAAATGAATAAAGTCTTAATCGTGCACACTTCGTGGTATGAAGAAAAAATTACAAATATGGTTAACATTTCAGTTGAAATTTTAGAAAAAAACTTTAAGTGTGTGAAAGCTATAGCTCCTGGTGCGATTGAGCTTGCCGCATTAGCAAAAAATAAACTAAAAAAAGCTAAATTTAAAGGCATAATTTTTCACGGGATTGTAGTAAGAGGAGAAACATCTCATTACGATTTGGTTACTAGTGAAACTTTTAGATCAATTGGATCTCTTGCTGAAGAATTCTGTGATATCTCTATTATTAATAATGTAATTTGTGTTGAAAATGATGAACAGCTTCAAGCGCGACTTAAAAAAAATACTCGCAAAAATACAGAAGCATTGATTAGCCTTATTAATGAAAAATCTAGCTAATTATAAGATTCCCGTAAGGTCTCGTGAATACTTAATCCAAGCAATATTTCAGATGCTCTTTGATAATCAAATTGCGGATAATATAATTGCCCAATTTAAAGAAGAACATAAAACAAAAAAGGTTGATTTTGATCTCTTTTCAAAATCACTTCTTTCAATAGAAAAAAATATAAAAAAGATTGAGTCAGCTGTTAATTCTTTAGAAATAAAGAATTCAAGCCTTGAGCTTATAGACAAATCAATATTATATTTTGCAATCAATGAGATGTTATTTGGAGAATTGGATAAGCCAGTAGTTATCGATGAGTCTTTAAGATTATCAAAAAAGTTCTCAAGCCCTGATTCTTATAAATTTATTAATGTTAGTCTTGATAAGTTTCTTAAAACTCTAAAATAAAAACTATCTATTTATAGTTTGGTCTCTTGATGGGCCAGTAGAGATTATTGATGCGTTACACTCTGTAAAATTTTCAATATATTCTATATATTTTTTTGCGTTATCTGGAAGATCTGAATATTTAGTAACCCCTTCTGTAGAAGTCAGCCATCCCTCAAAAACCTTATAAACTGGTTTGTTGTCCTCATAGGCATTGCAAACATGTATTTCTTTTAATTCGTCCATTACATCAAGTTTGGTAATACATAAATCTGTTACTGAATTTGTAAATATTGCCTTTTTTAGTGCAACCAAATCTAGCCATCCGCATCTTCTAGCTCTTCCAGTAGTGGCTCCAAATTCATTTCCTTTTTTTGCTAAATGATCTCCATTTGCATCGAATAGTTCAGTAATAAAAGGTCCTTCTCCAACTCTAGTTGTATAGGCCTTTGATATACCAATTATTTTGTCTATGAATTTGGGACCAATCCCTAAACCAGTTGAAACTCCACCTGCAGTTGTGCTTGAGGATGTTACATATGGATAAGTACCATGATCTATATCTAAAAGCGTTCCTTGGGCACCTTCAAAAAGTATAGATTTATTTTCTTTAACCCATTCGTACATCAAATCTTGTGAATCTATGCAATAACAATCATAAAGATGTTTATATTTATAAACCTCATTAAAAATTTCTTCAATATCATGAGGTTCATCATTATGTATTTCAACAAGAATTCTGTTGTGATAGCTTACAATTAATTCAATTTTATTTCTTAATATATCTTCGTTAGCTAAATCTCCGAATCTTACCGCTCTTCTTCCTACTTTATCTTCATAAGCTGGTCCAATACCTCTTCCTGTAGTGCCAATAGATTCTTTTTTATCTCTAACCTTATCGATTGAAATATGACTTGGAAGAATAAGTGAACAAGCAGAGCTTATAAAGAATCTATCTTTAAATTTAATGTTCTTTCCTTTAAGTTCATTAATCTCTTTGTCTAATGCATCTAATGCTAAGACTACTCCGTTTCCAATCAGACATTTAGCATTTTGATGAAGAATTCCAGATGGAATTAAATGGAGTACGGTTTTTTCACCATTTACCTTTATGGTATGACCTGCATTATGGCCACCTTGAAAACGACATACTGCATCAGTTGATTCACTAAGATTATCAACTATCTTACCCTTACCCTCATCACCCCATTGAAGGCCTAGGATAAGAGTATTATTTGACACTTAAGAACCTATTCTTGGTCTTTCTTGTCGTTAAGATATTTGAAAAATTCTGAGTCAGTATCAATCAGCATTACATCAGATTTGTTTTCAAATGTTTCAACGTATGCTTTCATACTTCTAGTAAACTCATAAAATTCAGGATCTTGAGAAAAAGATTCTGCATATATTCCTGCAGCTTCTGCATCCCCCTCACCTCTTAATTGTTCAGCCTGTTTATATGCTTCTGCTAAAATGACAACCTTATCCTTGTCAGCAATAGCTCTTATTTCTCTTGCTATTTCTTTACCTTCAGACCTCAGCTCTTCAGCCAATCTATTTCTTTCTGTTCTCATTCTTTCATAAACAGAATTACTTAAATTTGATGGCAAATCTATTCTTTTAACCCTAAAGTCAATAATCTCAACACCAAGGTCAACAACTGAATCATTCAAAGAACTTAGCATTATACTCATGAGCTCATCTCTCTCGCCAGATACAACCTCTTGAACTGTTCTTTTACCAAAATTATTTTTTAAAACAAACTCTGATCTTTGCCCTAGTAAACTATTTAAACTATTAAAACTTCCGTTGTTAGCTTTATAAAAAGTTAAAACGTCAACGATTCGATACTTAATGAAAGAGTCTACCAAAAGATATTTACTTTCAACTGTTAGAATTCTGTCAGGTTCTTCATCAAGCGTTTGTATTCTAGAATCATACTTTTTAACATCTTGAATAATAGGGAGCTTAAAATGAAAACCAACGTCAATATCTGTTCTTACTGCCTCACCAAATTGAAATACAATAGCTTTTTCTTTTTCATTTACTATAAATACGCTATTAATTAATAGTCCAAATATTAGCGCTCCAAATAAAACTGAATATGTGCTTTTATTCATCATCGTCACCTTTCTTTTTATTTTCTTCCATTATTTTATCTAAAGGTAAATAAAGAAGATTATTTCCACCTTCAACATCAACCATAACTTTTGTAGAATTTGAAAGAACAGATTGTAATGCATCTATATACAATCTATCTCTAGTTACTTCTGGAGCTTTCTTGTACTCAAAAAGTAATTGATTAAATCTTTCAACTTCACCCTGAGCTTCTGCCACAACGGCTAATTTATATGCTTCAGCTGATCTNATTCTTGCTTGGGCCTGACCTCTCGCCTCTGGAACAATAGATAAAGCATATCTCTCTGCTTCATTCTGGAGTCTTTCTTTATCTTCTCTTGCGGCAACAACATCATCAAAAGCATTCTTTACGGCAGCTGGAGGNTCTGTTTTTTCAATGTTAACTTGTTGAACTTTAAGTCCAGTCTGATATATGTCTAAATATGCTTGAAGTCTTGATTGCACCTCTTGCGCAATATTCTCCCTTCCAACAGTTAATGTTTGATCGAGAGTATTATCNCCAACTACATGTCTTAAAGCGCTTTCAATTGCGTTTCTTAGGCTTCCCTCTGGGTCTTTAACGTTTAGAACAAAATCTTTTAGGTTTGCTATCCTATATTGCGCTGAAACAGTAACATCAACAATGTTTTCATCTTTAGTAAGCATGCTATTAGTTTGTGTATATCTTCTGGTTAATGAAACGTTTTCAATATATCTTTCATCTATTCCAGCAAGTCTAAAATTAAGTCCTTCTTCTTGCTCTTCATAGAATTTACCAAATCTTAGGATTACAGCTCTTTCAGACGCATCAAGCTGATAGATGCATTGAGAGGCATAAACAATTGAAAAAGCAAACAGTGCGTACATTAGTATTCTTGATGAAGGCAAATTAAATCCACCCCCACTTCCACCTGAACCATTTGATGAAGACTTCTTTCCACCCAATACGGCAGAAAATTTCTTCATTAATTCGTCAAAGTCAGGAGCATCATTTTTATTACCCCATGGATCATTATCTTTATTATCCCAATTCACAACATTACCTCGTTAAATGTATCTATATTATAAACTTATGTTGGGTCACATTATTATATTTAAAGTGAACTTACTAAGTTTTTAACGTTATTTATTAGTATTTTTGGGTCGCCATCTTTAAGTTCTATATATTTTTCCCATCCTCTCATCCAGGTATCTTGCCTTTTAGCCAATTGTCTTGTTGCATAAAGTGATTTATCTAGCATTATATCCTCTGGATATTTACCGCTTAGAAAGTCAAAAACCTGCTTATAATTAACAGCTTTCTTAATTGGATGATCTTCAGAAAATCTGTAGTGCTTTGAAATACTTTTAACTTCATCGATTAGGCCCTCATCAAACATATTATTTAATCTGTCTTCAATTCTTTTATGAAGTATTTCTCTGTCAAAATGAATTCCGAATTGATGAATATCATATTTATTCTTTGCACCATTTTTTGGTTCTTCTTTTAAAATATCACTCATTTTTTTATTAGAATTTTTATAAATCTCTAATGCTCTGATAATTCTTATATCGTCATTTTCATTAATTAAATTGGCGTAAGCTGGATCAATATCTTGCAAAAGTTCATGTAGATAGCCATCAGAATTATTAATCTTTGATATTTTAAGTTCTTCTCTAAATGCTTCGTCTCTTTGNGGTANATCATGCATACCATCAAATAACGATTTAAAGTACATCATTGATCCACCAACTAGAACTGGCAATTTTTCATTTTTATGAGCTTCTGTTATTAATTTATTTGCGATTACACAAAAATCAGAAACTGTGAAAATATNATCAAGGGTTTTTATATCAATTAAATGATGTGGATATTTTTTTAGAATTTCTTTATCAGGTTTTGCTGAACCTATATTGCAATCCTTGTATACCATCACAGAATCAACACTAATTAGCTCAACTGGGAAATTTTTCATAAGCTCAATTGCTAAATCAGTTTTTCCAGAGGCTGTTGGCCCAAATAAAAATATAATTGGTTTTTTGATGTTAATAATTATTAGAGGGCGTCTTCGTTAATTTCACCCGTTCTTATTCTTACAACTTCTTCAATCGGTGAAATAAATATTTTCCCATCTCCAATCTTTCCGGAGGCAGATGATTTTATGATTGCATTTTTTACTTGTTCAACCATCTCATCAGATACAGCAATCTCTATTTTAATTTTAGGTAAAAAATCAATTGTATACTCTGCGCCCCTNTATAACTCCGTATGGCCTTTTTGTCTTCCAAAGCCTTTCACTTCTGTCATTGTCATGCCAGAAACACCTATTTCATCAAGGGAAGNCCTAACCTCTTCTACTTTAAATGGCTTAATTATCGCAGTTACTAATTTCATCTCAATTCAAAATTTTATTTATATAATTATATTGTTTTTCAAGTGATCCCTTATTATCTTCAAAAACTTTACTACTATTATCAACCATATTTTGCTTAAGTTCATTATCATTTAGAAGTNTTACAAAGGAATCATATAATTCACTAGAATCATTTAATTGAATNCAACCATTATGATGAATGTATTGGTTCATAATATCCTNAAAATTTTTCATGTATGGGCCAACTATAAAAGGACATCTGTTTGCTGAAGCTTCAATAATATTATGACCTCCATAATCTTTTAACAGGCTCCCTCCAATNAATGAAATATTTGCCATTTTATATAGTGTATTAAGAAATCCTATGCCTTTAATAATAGTTACTTCGTTTTCATTGAATATATTTGGCATACCTTCATGGATGACATTTTTAACTTTGTTTTCAGTAAAAACTTCACTCACAGATTCAGATCGCTCAGGATGCCTTGGAACTAAAACTAATTTTAGTGAGCCATATAAATTTATGAGATCTNTATAAACATTNCATATTATTTCCTCTTCACCAGGATGAGTGCTCACCGCAATAATAATATTCTTGTCTCTTTCTATGTTCTCAGAAGCATCCGATAATATTTTGGCATCAAATTTTAAAGAGCCGACCTTTTTAATATTATTATTATTAACTCCCAGTNTTATAAATCTATCTACGTGTTTACTGCTCTGAGCAAGAACTAATGTTATTTTTTGAAAAATTTTTCTCATGAAAAAATTCATACGCAAATACTTATCATGAGATTCTTTTGAAAGCCTTGCATTACATAATATTATTGGTAATCCTTTTGACGAAGATACATGTATCATTGAAGGCCAAATCTCAGTCTCAAAAATAATTAATGCAGATGGTTTAAAATGATTTATAAAATTATTTATAAAGAAATAGAAATCCCAAGGGGCATATACAACCTTAACTCTATCATCAAATATTTTATTTGCCTGTCTAAAGCCAGTTGGAGTCGAGACTGTAAGAACTAATTTACNATCTTTTATAATATTNTGTATAAGGCTCTCTGAGGCTATTACCTCACCCAGACTTACAGCATGNAACCAAACAACACCATCAAATCCTTTTTCTTTATAAAAGCCAAGCCTATTAGTAATATTTTTTAAATAATCTATGTCTTTAAAACTTTTAAATAAGACTCTTATTAGAAGCGCTGGTAAAAGAATTAAAACGATTAAATTGTATATAAAAAATATCATTGATAATAATCTAAACTAATAATGTAATAATACAACTTTATATTAAATGAATAATCTAATTTTAAAAATTGTTGTTTTTTTCTGGAGAGTNTTGATGCTTCTTCCAAGAAGAGTGCAATTAGTATTAGGAAATATATTAGGAAACATTTTATTAATGGTGCCTTTTAAAAGGAATAAGTTTAGTAAAATAAATATTGATATATGTTTTCCAGAGTTAAATGAATTGGAAAAAAGAAATTTATATAAAAAAAATATAATTTCTTCTGGGAACATTCTCTTTGATACNGGGATTTCATGGTTTTGGAGCAATGAAAGAATAAAAAAAANNATAAANTANAAGATTAACGGATTAGAAAAATTACTCAAAGAACAAGAAAACAACAAAGGCGTCCTTTTATTTTTTAAGCATTCTCTACATCTCGAACTTGATTCAAGAATTTTGGCAATGCATTCTGANATATATGGTATAGAACGTGAGCATAATTCTCCTGAATTTGAGTTACTTCAAAAAANAGGCAGACTCAAGAGCATGAAAGGAATTACAGACAGAAAAAATACCTTTACTTTTATAAAATGNTTAAAAAAAGGTAAAACTGTGCTTTATGCCCCTGATCAAGATTATGGGCTTAAAAAATCCATCGAGATTNATTTCTTTAATAACCCAGCAGCAACA
This sequence comes from Gammaproteobacteria bacterium, assembly GCA_002710265.1. GTDB lineage: Bacteria > Pseudomonadota > Gammaproteobacteria > Magnimaribacterales > D2472 > SAR86A. Next base: position 7,631 of record PAJW01000006.1, read on the forward strand.
ATTTCTGCACCTTATAGGTTAATTAGTTCAACAGGTTGTAAGGCTTACTTCCTCAATAGTTACATTAATGATGGTTTATTAACTATAGATATTGAAGAGATATTTTTTGATAACCAGGACGAGGTTAAGTTTACTAAAAGCTTAAATAGTTATATTGAGGAAAAGATTCGTGATTTTCCACATGAGTATTTATGGCAACATAGAAGGTTTAAATCAACATTGGGTAAAACGGATTTATATAAATGAATCTTGCGAAATATAAAGACATCAAGGGTTTTATGCCTGAACACGAAGGAAAGGCGCTATATGAATGGGCAAGAAAATTTTCTGAATTTGGCCCTCTTCTAGAAATAGGAACTTATTGTGGTAAATCTTCAATGTTTTTATCTGAGGGTGCTAAGGAGAATGATCAGTATGTTTATACTATTGATCACCATATGGGCTCAGAGGAGCATCAAATCAATGAAGAATATTTTGATATAGAAATTTTTGATGATCTTTCTAAAAGAATAAACTCGTTTCCCCTTTTTTTAGAAAATATTAATAATTTTGGAATAAAAAATGTTGTCCCCATAGTCAACGAATCTTCTTATGTTGCAGAAAAGTGGAACTCCCCACTTGCAATGGTTTTCATTGATGGTGGACACTCATTTGAAACAGCAATGAATGACTTTATGTCATGGCATAAAAAAATTATTTCTGGAGGTGCTCTTGTAATACATGATATCTTTGAGAATCCAGATGAAGGAGGCCAAGCACCTTATGAAGTTTATATGCACGCACTTAAAAATGGATTTAGTGATTATGAGCGATTCGACACTATTGTTTGCTTAGAAAAAGCTTAATTGATTGTCTTTTAAAATATCAGACCCTGGTGAGAAATCAAAAATAGAGTCTGCAGCTAAAATTAATGCTGCAGCAGTCCAGCTTGGTTTCTCTTCTGGCCAGAAAATATTTTCTACATATTGCCATCCCATATAAGGAATATCATTTGAATCTGAAATATTCATAACTTCAACTAATATTTTCTTTGCTTCTTCTAATTCATTTGAAATGACTAATGAAATTATAAATTCTGATGTTTCCGCAACTGTAACCCATGGTTCATCGACAACACATTTAACGCCCATACCTTCAACATAGAAATCTTTAAAGATTTTTTTGATATATTTTTCTTTCTCATAATCTAAAAGTACTCCAGAAATAATTGGATAATATGAATCCATTGAAAATCTTGACCTATCTGTTTTTTTATCAAAAAGGCCTTCTGGATTTCTAACTGCATAAGCTAACGATTCATATGCTTTAGTCCATTTTTCATTAGAATCTAAATCTAATATTTTTGATATGGCAATTGCACATTCAAGACTTTTTAAGATTGAAGATGACCCAGTTAATAAAAAATCATTTTCTATTTCATTGTTTTTATCGACAGACCAAGGAATTGTTCCATTAGAATTTTGTAGATCAATTGAGAAATCAATGGCGGACTTAATTGTTTCCCATAATTCGAATAATTTATCTTTATCAGAAAAAATTTTGAAATAGTGCAATGCTGCAACTGAAATATAAGGACCAAAGTGAGTTGGTTTATTTAGCTCAATTGGGTCGTTATTAGAATATTTTGCATACCAACTTCCATCTTTGTTTTGATTATTTTTTAACCATTTTAAAGCTAAATCTGAACTTTCTTTGTCTCTGAGAAAATTTAATCCCATTATTGCTTCAATGTGGTCCCATGGATCGTGCGATAAATCTGCATTAGAGGGTATAGCACCAGAATCTAGTTGATTTGTTTTAATTGATTTAGCGATTCTCAAAAAAATGTCCTTTTCAAAAGTGACATTTTTTTTAAATTTAATTTTGGGGAGATGCATTTTTACTTTTCAAAGTACATCGAAAAGCTTTTTCCCATAAGAGGATTCAATAATTTATCAACTCTATCAAGAATAAAAGGCTTTTTTAAGATATGCCTTTCTAGCATTTTTTTGTACATTTTTACTAAAAAATTCGAGTCCTGAGTTTTCCTAAAAAAACACCTAAGCCACCAATATGCTGAATGAATTGAATGAAATTTCTCCGTAGATAATATATTAAACCCAACTGCCTCTATTTCAATGACTAAATCTTTTTGATTAAAAATTCTTAAATGGCCGCCTGGTTGATTTTGATATTCTTTGGATAAAGCCCAACAAATTTTTTCTGGCCATGAGGCCGGAACGCTTGCATAGAATTTTCCACCCTTTTTTAACACTCTTTTAATTTCCTTCACAGCATCCATATACTCATGCAAGTGTTCGAGAACCTCAGAACAAACTACCAAATCAAATGTTTCATCAGGAAAAGGAAGACAATATGCTGATGCTTCCATAAATTCTGCGCCTGCATTAGATAATGATTGAAAATATTCATACCCTTCTTCCGCTTTCTTCAAGGAGTCTTTATGAGGGTCGATGCCTATACATTTCATTTGAGGATATAACTCCATAACTCCAAAAATATGTCTACCCTCTCCGCATCCAACATCTAGCATGAGGCCATTAGCATCTTCAATTTTATGTTTTGAAAAATTAAAAGTTAGCATTTTTTATGGCTCTCGATAGTTTTGAAAATGGCTTTTTCGTATTCATGAGTTATTTTAGACCAATTAAAGGTGTTAATTATATGTTGTCTTCCTTGGATTGCATTTTTTTTATAATCTTCATAGTTACTTAAAACAATTCTAATTTTGTTGCTAAGCTGATTTTCATCTTTTGGATCAATAAGAATCCCATATTTTCCGACTAATTCTGGTATTGAGGAAACATTAGTAGCTATTAAAGGCACTTCACAACTCATTGCTTCAATGACTGGATAACCAAATCCTTCATATAATGATGTAAGCAAGGCGACAGAGCTTGTTGAATATAACTCTCTTATTTCTTCCTTTGATAGATGTTTTTTAAAAAATATATTGTCTTTAATATCAAGTTCTTTTATTAATCTTTCTGTATGCCCGCCCTTTTTATAGCTTCCTATTACTATAAGGTGAATGTTTGGATTATCTTTTTTTAGAATTTTGAGAGCTTTTAATGAATAATCTAAACCCTTTAAAGGCACGTCAGCACTTGCAGTAGTAATAAGTCTATTTGGATCTCTGACCGATCCTACAATTGGTGAAAACTCATCGGTGTCTATACCATTATTTATAACTGTAATATTATCTTTTTTACAATTGAATTCTTCAATGATACCTTTTTTAGAACTTTGAGACGGTGTAATGATATTTTGTAATTTCGGTGCTACCTGCTTTTGCATTTTAAGAAATGAATACCATAAATATCTTGAAATTTTATATTTAATCTTTTTAGACGCTGCTAATTCAAATTTAAAATCAAAAGTAATAGGNTGATGAATTATTTCAATTAAAGGAAATNTTTTTTGAATTTCNATTAACCCATAGCTGATTGATTGATTATCAATAATAACGTCATAATTATTNTTATNTNTAAGATANGNATTGGCTCTGTTACCAAAAGTCCTTGGNTCNGGGAATCCNCCAATNAGTGCANNAAAAAATTCGNAATAATCATNAAAGTNTTTNCTTTTCTTTTTTTTAAACTTTTTAAATCTATCCTTAAANGAAAATGTNTCAAATAAGTCTAATCCNGGTAACTTTATTAATTTAACTCCATCATGCAGNTCTGGATATGGAGGTCCAGATATTACATCTACATTGTGCCCCATAAGGCTAAGAGCAAATGAAATATCTTTTATATATACNCCTTGGCCACCTCCGAACTTAGCGCTCCTATAACTTAAAATTGCTATATTTAANTTTTGCAAAGTTTAATTATTTGTATAGGTTANCCAATTTGAATAAGAAGNATTATTTCCNGAGATTATTTGTGTAAAGGCTTCTTGAAGTTTTTTAGAAATTGCTCCCCTTTCTCCACTACCAATTATTTTTTCATCAATTTCTCTAATCGGAGTTATTTCAACTGCTGTTCCTGTAAAGAAAGCNTCATCTGCAAAAACCAATTCATCATATTGAATATTTTTTTCAACAACTTCGTAGTTGAGGTCCCTAGCAATTTGAATCACTGACTGTCTTGTGATGCCATTTAGGCAATGTTTAGTAGTTGGTGTATTAATGACTCCATCTTTCACAATAAAAATATTTTCACCACTTCCTTCTGAAATAAAACCATCAACATCCATCATCAATGCCTCATCTGCACCTTTATCGATTGCCTCGTGCAGTGCCATGGTATTTTGAAAGTATGTTCCTATTATTTTATTTCCGGAGTGAAGAGGATTTTCATATTGTGCATAGGAAGATTTAACAATTGATATNCCTTTTTGTTTGGCTTCAGGGCTCATATATGATGGCCATTCCCATGCCGCTATAGCAACATTAACACTAAGATCTTTAGCTCTTAGACCAAGGCCCTCATTTCCAAGATATATAATTGGTCTGATATAACCTTCATCGAGGTTATTTTTATTTAACACTTCACACTGAGCATTTACGACTTCATCAATTGAATATGGGATATTAATATTAAGTTTCTCAGCAGCNCTATAAAGTCTTTCGGTATGTTCTAGTAATCTAAACACCGCTGCTCCATTGGGAGTTTTGTATGCTCTTACACCTTCAAAAACACCGGTACCATAATGAAGGGTATGTGAGAGAATATGAACATTGCTATCATCCCAACTCTGAAATGAACCATTTTTCCATATTAATTTGTTTTCAGTATTTACAAACACTTTTCACGATATAATTAAGATTNTTTATTATTGCAAAATCANAGATATAACTAAAGAAAAAAATGGCAATTANAGAATCAATATTTAGAGAATATGACATTAGGGGGGAATACCCTAATCAAATCAATGAAGATGTTGTTAAGAAAATTGGGTTTGCAATCTCACACAAATGTATTGATTTAGGTATTGATGAAATTTGTGTNGGAAGAGATGGAAGAATATCTGGAAAATCTCTGCTTGATGCATTAATTGAAGGAATTATTGAATCTGGTATTAATGTATTAAACATTGATCTTGCAACTTCTCCTCTTCTTTACTACGCAGCAAAGAAAAATANAAATAAAAGTGGAGTAATGATCACTGGTAGTCATAATCCAAAAAATCATAATGGTATAAAGTTAGTAATTAATGATAATCCAGTTTCAGGAAAAGAAATTCTTGCTCTAATAAATCAAGGTAAGCCCTCATCTAATTCTATTGGCAATGTGAAAGAAATAAATATTAAAGATTCTTACATCAAAGAAGTAGTTGATAGTTCGAAGATAAATAAAAATATAAAAGTTGTAATAGATTGTGGAAATGGTGCTGCTGGATTTATTGCGCCTGAATTATATAAAAAGCTTGGATGTGAGGTCATCGANCTCTTTAGTGAAGTCGATGGCAACTTTCCAAATCATCATCCTGATCCAGGCAAAATTGATAACCTTAAGGATTTAATTAATGAGGTNCGGAAACAAAAAGCTGATCTTGGATTAGCTTTTGATGGTGATGGGGATAGAGTAGGTTTAGTCACAGACAAAGGAGAAGTAGTTTTTCCAGATAAGATAATGATGATGTTATGTAAAGATATCCTTAGTATGAAAAAAGGTTCAGTAATTTTTGATGTTAAATGCTCAGATGCTCTTATAAAAATTATCGAAAAAAGTGGTGGCACCCCTATTATGTCTCCAACAGGACACTTTCATATAAAAAATGGTATTAAAAAACATAATCCACTATTGGCTGGAGAAATGAGTGGACATATTTTCTTTAATGACAAGTGGCATGGTTTTGACGATGGACATTATTCAGGGGTAAGAATTATTGAGATGATTTCAAAAGAAAATGAGAGTATTTCTGCAATGAATGAAAAATTACCTAAACTTTATTCAACTCCTGAGCTGAATATTGATGTAACTGATGATGATAAATTTAAAATTATTGAAAAGTTTGCAAAAAATTGTCAGTTAGATGGTGAAAAAATTACTATCGATGGCCTTCGTATTAATTTTCAAAATGGATGGGGTCTTTTAAGGGCGTCTAATACAACACCAAAGCTTGTTTTAAGATTTGAGGGTGATTCAGGCGAAAGTCTAACAAGTATAAAGGAAAGTTTTTTAAATGAACTCTCTCGCATTTGTCCTGAGATTGATATAAATTTAACTTAATGACAAGAAAAAATAGAAAAAATATTATTCTAGAATCGCTTGCAAGCATGCTTGAAGAAAGAAATATGTCAAAAGTTACTACTGCTCTGCTTGCTGAGAAATCTGGAATAACTGAAGCAGCTTTATATAGACATTTCCCAAGCAAGAGATCAATCTACGCAGAACTATTTGCATTTTGTGACAATGCAATTTTTTCAAAATGTAATGAGTTAAAAAAAGATAAAATTTCTTCAAAAGAAAAAGTAAAAAATGCATTCATGTTTTTTATGATATTTATTGAGAAAAATAAAGGCTTTGCCAGACTTCTTTCAAGAGAGGCTCTTTCCTCTGATGAACAAAATGTTTCGGATAATGTAAATCAGTTTTATGAAAGATATGAATTATTCATAAGACAAGTTTTAAAAGAAGATGCTGACAATCTTGTAACTCAGCCAGGTATTTCCGCACAACTTATTGTTACATCATTAGAGGGCAATGTTTCAAGATACATAAGATCTAAGTTTAAAGATTCACCCTCCTCATATATTGAAAATGTATGGGAATTATTATCAATAAGCGTTTTTAAGAGTTAATTAATATTTTCTTTCAAAAATAATTCGAAATAAGCATCATCTTCAGCATCTGAATCAATTTTTCCAGTTAGTTTATTAACCTTAACAAACGATATATTTTCAGGAATCTTTTTATTAGAGACTTCTAGCGAATCCAATGCATGATTCATATAATACAACCAAATAGGCAGTGCAATTGTTGAACCATATTCATTTTCTCCCAATGAAGTAAAATCATCTGTGCCTACCCAAACAGTAGTAACAAGATCTTCATGAAATCCAGAAAACCAAGTACTTACAGAATCATTGGTGGTTCCAGTTTTTCCTCCGATATCATCTCTTTTAAGGAAAGCTGATTTTCTTCCAGCAACACCATTTTTTAAGAAGCCCTCTAGCGTATCTTTTATTAAAAACGAAATTCTTTCATCAATTACCTTGTCTTTTTTATGAAAAGGTTTTAACAAGTAATAAGGGGATTTAATATTCATCTCCATAGTATCCAACCATGGAAATGCATTTATGTTTTGAACATTTAATTTTGATAATGAATCATTATGAGAAAAAATTAAATCTCCGTTTCTGTCTCTTATTTCATGGATATAGTGTATATCAGGTATATGTCCATCAGAGGCAATAACACTAAAGGCTCTTACCATTTCTGCAGGTGAAAAATTTCCCGATCCAAGTGCAAGAGATAAATCATTTGGTAGTCTGGGTTTTGTAAAACCAAAATTTTCTAAATATTCTTGTGATTTTTCAATACCAAGCTCTCTTAATAATTTTATTGAAACAATATTAACAGATTTGGTAAGAGCCTCTCTNAGAGAAATTGGNCCGTAAAATTTGCCNGNNTAATTTTGTGGCCTCCANACACTTTCTAAATTTTCATCTTCAAAAGCAATTGGAGCATCATTAATTTTCGAAGAAAGGTTATATCCATTAGCCAAACTTGATGCATAAATAAACGGCTTAAAGCTAGAGCCAGATTGTGGATAAGACAATCTAACTCTATCAAAGTTACTTGCATTAAAATTTTTACCGCCGACGTATACTTTCACTGAACCATCATTTGGATTTATTGAAATAATAGATGATTCAATTACAGGTATTTGATCAAGAGTATAAAATCCTTCGTTATTTCTTAAATAAATAAAATCTCCAAAACCCAATAAATCCTTAAAGCCATTAGGACGATTTCCAAGTCTATTTATAGACTCTTGTTTTCTAGCCCAAAAATATTCATTTGACCATGTCGATTCAATTAATTCTAAGTTTTGATTAATAGCTATAAGTTTTTTCTGTTCAACTTTTATAACAATTGCTTTGGTATGATTTTTGTAATGAGGGAATGAATTAAAAACATTATTAATCTGATTGGAGATATCATCATCATCATCCAAATATATATCATTAAAATATTCTTCAGAAAATAGAACCTCGAGATTAAGATTTCGAAGAGAATCTATCTGATTGTCATTAAATAAGTTTTTAAAATTAGCAGGCTCTCTCCATCCATGTCTCTTATCATACAAGAAAAGCTCTTCTATCATTCCCTCGCGAGCTGTAATTTGAGAATCTGAATCTATTGTGGTGTAGACTGACCACCCTTCCTTGTATGCTCTAAGTCCATATCTTCTAATAATTTCTTGTCTTGCCAATTCTGCTATATAACTAGCCTCAACATCAAATAAATTTATATCATTTGCTATTCTAATGTTAGTTAAAATAGCTTCGGTATATTCAGCTTCATCTATATAGTTTAAGAGAAGCATTCGTGACAAAATCCAATCTCTTCTTTGTTGTGTTCTTCTTTTATCTTTTACTGGATTTACTCGAGAAGGAAGTTGAGCTAATGCGGCAATAGTGGCAGACTCAGAAATGCTTAATTCATCTAAGTCTTTATCAAAATAAGTGTTTGCTGCTGCTTGAATTCCATATGATCTATTCCCTAAGAAAATCCTATTTACATAAAGTTCAAAAATTTCTTCTTTTTCTAATTTTCCCTCTAGTTCAAGCGCTAAAAAAATTTCTTTAACTTTTCTAATTATGGTTTGCTCTCTAGTTAAAAGATAACCTCTAACTACCTGCATTGTTATAGTTCCTCCGCCACCCTTGCAGCCAGATGCTTGAAGGCATCTTATAAAAGAGCGGATTAAGCCTGTATAACTTATACCTTGATGATTGAAAAAATTATCATCTTCAGCTGCAAGAAATGCATTCTTTATGTTAGTTGGTATTTCTTCGTAAATAACTGAACGTCTTTTAATTTCTCCAAATTCTCCTATTAATTTTTTATCTTTTGTGTAAACCTTAAGTGGCATTTGTAATTCAGATTCATCAACTAAATTAATCTCAGGTAATGAAGGTTTTAAATATAAATTTGCTCCAAAAACGGCAATAATTGCAAAAATACATAGAAAAATTCCTGTATAAAAAAGATATTGGATACTTTTATGCATAACTTATTTTAAATCTTTAAATTTAGAGAATACATCATTTAATATTTAAAAAAGTGTTTTTCTGAACTTAAATGGTAAAATCACGTCAAATTTTTTAAAACTATGAATATATTTATTGTTGGTCCAATGGGCTCAGGAAAATCAACCGTCGGAAAAATTATTTCTGATGAATTATTTATGACATTTTTGGATACAGATGAAGAAATTGAGTCAAGAACTGGTGCATCTATTGATTGGATATTTGATCTTGAAGGAGAAAGTGGTTTTAGAAAAAGAGAAAGTGAAATTCTTTCAGAGATGGTAGATAAAAACTCAGTTGTTCTTTCAACAGGTGGCGGGATAATTTTATCAAATCAAAATAGAGAACTTCTATCATCAAGAGGAACGGTATTTTATTTAGCCACACCGATAGCTATACAGCTTGAAAGAACTGCGAAGGATAAGGATAGGCCTCTTCTTAAAAATGGTGATCCTGAAGAGATACTTACAAAACTTCAAAATGATAGAGAAGAGTTATATATATCAGTAGCTGATCATATTGTTAATACAGAGGCTAAATCCAGTCAAGAAGTAGCTTCAGAAATTATAAAACTAGTAAAAAGTTAAAATGGTTGAGTTATATGCTGGAAAAGGAGCTTCACGATACAAAATATGTATTACTAATGATGCCTTACCCAAAAATCAATTAAATAAATGCATAGATAGAAAAGCTAAGGTTTTAATAGTTACCGATAGCGGTGTTCCAAAAACTTATATAAAAAATCTTAAGCAAGCGATTAGAAATTCATCAGTTCATATTCACGAAATTAAAAATGGTGAAAAAGCCAAATCCTTCAAAAATTATCAGCAAATTCTTAAAAAACTAATTGATTTAAAATTCTCTAGAACTGACTTAATTGTAGCTTTTGGTGGGGGTGTTGTTGGCGATATAGCAGGATTTAGTGCTTCAACTTTTTTAAGAGGGATAGACTACATCCAAATACCCACAACTCTTCTATCTCAAGTTGATTCTTCTGTTGGAGGAAAAACAGCAATTAATGTTCCACAAGGCAAGAATCTTGTAGGTGCTTTTTATAATCCAAAACTAGTTTTAATTTCGACTGCCTATTTAAAAACGCTCAGCGAAAAAGAGTATAAGTCTGGACTTGGTGAAGTTATAAAGTATGCATTTATAGATAATAAAAAATTAAGAATCTTGATTGAAAAAAATTCTCAAAAAATAATACAGCGAGATAACAAAATTCTAAAAGATATTATAGTAGAGTCTATAAAGACAAAATCTAAGATAGTAACCAAAGATGAGAAAGAAAGTGGTATCAGAGCAATTCTGAATTTTGGTCATACATTTGGGCATGCCATTGAAGCAAAAACAGGATATAAAAAATTAAGTCATGGCGCTGCTATAACTCTTGGAATGGTTATTGCTAGTAAAATTTCTTTCTTTGAAGGCCATATCAAAGACTATCAACTTGAAAACATAATTAATTTAATCGCCTCAATTGGGCTTGATACAGATTATTCAAGTTATAAATATTCTGAACTAAAAAAATATATTATGAATGATAAAAAAATAGCAGATGGAAAATTGAATTTAGTTATGATTGATGAAAATTATAAAGCTTTTAAAACTGAAAAATTTAATCTTAATAATGTTAAAAAAGCATTTAAAGTTTGATTATGCAGCATTCGCTGTAGTGGCTTTTAATAAATCCTGAATATTTGATGCTGCAGGAATTACTAACCAAAAAAAAGGCTCATATCTTTCAAAATCTTCAAGTATATCTTTGGCTTTAGGGCTCTTGGTAAACTTGTAATGCCTTTCTAGAATCTCTTTCAAGTGCCCTCTATGAGGCTGCATTTCTTCAGTAGAGATTCTCTCTAGATTTACCAGGCCTCTATTACATTTATCAAAAAAAGTTCTATCTTCATCAAGAACATAAGCAAACCCACCTGTCATACCAGCACCAAAATTTAGACCAACAGAACCTAGAACAGTCACGTGACCACCTGTCATATATTCACAACAGTGATCTCCAGATCCTTCTATAACAGCTTTAGCTCCAGAATTTCTAACTGCAAATCGTTCTCCAACAGAACCAGATATAAATACCTCCCCTCCTGTCGCTCCATATAAGCAGGTATTGCCTGCGAGAACAGTATTTTTACCATAAGCGTAATCAGAATTATTTTTAATTACTATTCTTCCGCCATTAATCCCTTTTCCAACATAATCGTTAGCGTCACCATTCAAAATTAGATTAAGATTATTAGCATTCCAACACCCAAAACTCTGGCCAGCTGATCCGGTAAACTTCAATGATAATGGTTTTGATAGTCCATCTTCACCATATTGTTTTGCTATATATCCAGAAATACTTGCTCCAATTGATCTATCCATATTGGTAATTTGAAAATTTAGTGTTCCTTTCTTTTTGTCGGTAATTAGTTTTTTAGATTGTTTTAAGATTTTTTTTGCAAGTGTTCCTTGATCCCAGGGTTCATTTTTATTTACGGTACAAAAATGTGGTTCCTTGTTTATTTCATCTTTTTCAAGAAGCCCTGATAAATCAATATTTTTATACTGATTTTCCATATGGGTAGTCATTTTTAAATACTGAGTTTGCCCAATCAAATCTTCTAATTTTGAAACTCCCATATTTTTTAAATGCTGCCTTACGTCATTTGCAATAAACTGAAAATAATTTATTACTTTTTCTTTTTCTCCTATGAAGTGCTGATTAATCAGATCTTTTCTTTGTGTTGCTACGCCAGTAGCACAGTTATTTAAATGGCATATTCTTAAGTACTTACAGCCCATAGATATCATAGGTCCTGTTCCGAATCCAAATGATTCTGCTCCAAGAATAGCTGCTTTGATAACATCTAAACCAGTTTTCATACCGCCGTCTGTTTGAAGTCTTATCTTATGTCTAAGACCAGCATCTCGAAGGCTTTGATGTGCTTCTGACAAGCCTAATTCCCAAGGAGAGCCTGCATACCTAATTGATGTGAGTGGACTTGCGCCTGTGCCTCCATCATGCCCTGAAATAGTTATTAAATCAGCATATGCTTTTGCAACACCTGCTGCTATTGTTCCAACTCCTGGTTCGGAAACAAGTTTGACTGATACTAAAGCATTTGGGTTTACTTGCTTAAGGTCATAAATTAATTGCGCTAAATCTTCAATAGAATATATATCGTGATGCGGAGGTGGAGATATTAATGTTACTCCAGGAGTTGAGTATCTTAATTCAGCAATTAGATTATTTACTTTTCCACCAGGTAGCTGCCCTCCCTCTCCTGGTTTTGCGCCTTGAGCAATTTTAATTTGTAATACTTCTGCATTTACTAAGTAATGAGGAGTTACACCAAATCTTCCAGAAGCAATTTGTTTTATCTTTGACATTTTTAGAGTGCCATATCGATGCTTCCCTTCTCCACCCTCACCAGAGTTTGATCTAGCGCCCATGGTATTCATGGCCTCAGCAAGTGTTTCATGTGCCTTTGGAGATAATGAACCAAGACTCATACCTGCAGAATCAAACCTTTTAATAAGTTGATTAACTGGTTCAACTTCAAGATTATTTTGACTACTAGATTTGTTAATTTCTAATAAATCACGCAACATAGCTGGTGGCCTTTTATCAACTAGGTCTGAATACTCTTTATATATTTTTTCGCTGCCAGTGGATACAGCCTCTTGTAGTTTCTTAACTATTTCTGGATTATAAGTATGGTATTCCCCACCATGAACATATTTGAGCAATCCTCCTACATTCATTTCTGATAGATTTGATCTAGCGTATTCGTTCAGCGATCTATTTTCTTTATCTAGATCGTTAATATTTTTTCCTTCGATTCTGCTTTCCGTATTTGTAAAACATAAATCTACAACCTCTTTGCTTAAACCTACAATCTCAAACAATTGTGAGCCTCTATAACTTGAAATTGTAGAGATACCCATTTTAGAAATAATTTTTAGGAGTCCTTTATTAATTCCTTTTCTATATTTAGCGCAATTTTCATGAGGAGAACCGGTTAATTCGTTTCTATGAGTTAAATCTAAGATAGTCTGGTATGCAAGAGAGGGATATACAGCAGTAGCACCAAAGCCAATTAAACATGCAATCTGATGTGTGTCTCTTGCTGAGGATGAGGTAACTATTATATTAGCTTTTGACCTTAAGCCTAATTCAACAAGTTTTTGATGAACACACCCTACAGCAAGTAATGCATTTATGGGTAAATAATTTTTACCTGGCAGTGATTCATCTAAATGAATTATAGTGTTGCCTTTTTTTATACTGCTTACTGCTTTTTTTTGAATAAGTTTAAGAGCATGCTCTAGGTTATCTTTTTTATTATATGAAAGTTTAATTTCATTACACTTAAAATATGGGTTTGCTAAGATTGATTGAAGTTTCTTGTAAGACAGTACTGGGGATGATGTGACTAATCTTTTTGCATGCAGCTCTGATTCATAAAAGACATTTAGTTCAGGACCAAAACATGTTTCAAGCGACATTACACTGGCTTCTCTTAATGAATCAATCGGAGGATTAGTTACTTGAGCAAATTGTTGTCTGAAGTAGTCATAAATTTGCCTATGCATTTTGCTCATGACAGCTAATGCAGTGTCATCACCCATGGAACCTGTTCCCTCTTGAGAGTTTATCGCTAGTGGCTTAATTACAGATGTTCTTTCTTCTTTATAAAGTAAGAATAATTTTGAAGATATATTAAAATCTTTAGAAGTAATTTTTTTTAAGCCAGGTCCTTCATACTTATCAAGACTTGATTCAACATATATTGCATTTTTCTTTAGCCATTGTCTGTAAGGTGCCTGTCTTTTAAGATTTTTATCTATATCTTTTTCTGAAAAAATATTAGATGCATAAGTATCTACAGCTAACATGCCTCCTGGAGATAATCTTCCTTTAGAAACGATATCTTTTTCGGCAACTGGATTAACTCCAGTTTCTGAAGCAATAGTTATATTATTAAATTTATCAATTTGATATCTAGCTGGTCTCAGACCATTTCTATCAAGAACACAAATGGCCCATTTGCCATCTGACATCACAATTCCTGCTGGGCCATCCCAGGGCTCCATATGCATGGAGTTATATTCATGAAAACTTCTNATATCTGGGTCTAGCAGTTGAGCATTTTGCCATGCAGGTGGAAGAAGCATTCTAATAGATTTAAAAATATTTATTCCCCCTGTAACAAGTATTTCGAACATATTGTCTAATGCTGAGGAGTCTGAGCCTGTCTCGTTTACAATTTGTTTAAACTTTTGAATTTTAGGAATATTTGGAGTTACAAAAATATTTGATCTTGCCTTTGACCAATTTCTATTACCTCTGATTGCATTTATTTCTCCATTATGTGCNAACAATCTAAAAGGCTGAGCAAGGTGCCATTTTGGACTGGTATTTGTAGAAAATCTTTGATGGAAAACACATATTGATGATTTGAATANCTTTGATTGAAAATCAATGTAAAAACTTTCAATATCTTTTGGGAGCATTANTCCTTTATAAATTATTGTTTTAGTTGAAAGNCTACAAAAATAAAGCTTCTCATCATCTAAGTATATTTCCTCAATAAACTTTCTTGATTGAAGTAATGCAGTTTCGAATTCTGAATCACTCATATTTATTTTTATAGGCTCTAAAAAAATTTGATAAATATTTGGTATGCAATCAAGAGCAATACTTCCAAGAATATCCTTATTAATTGGAACATNTCTTATTGCTGTTAACTTTATGCCTTCTTTTTTTAGAATCTTACGTATGTTACTTTCAATTTTTTCAAAATCTTTAAAAAAGAAAAGTTGTCCAATAGCAAATCTATNTGTAAGTTTAATATTTTGCTCGCTTGCAANAGTTTTAATAAAAAAGTCTTTATTGAGCTTGAGAAGCAACCCACATCCNTCNCCTGTTTTGCCATCAGAGCCTACACCACCTCTGTGAGTCATGCTTTTGAGTGCATTTATAGAATCGAGAACTATTTTTCTTGATGGTTTCCCGCTAATGTTAGCTATCAGTCCGAAGCCACAATTGTCCTTAAAATAGTCTTTTTTATAAAGTTTTGGCATNTTTATAGAATTAAAAAAGGGATATTAACACAAATAATTTTATTTTTTTAAAAAAAAGTGTCATACTATGTCATACTCGCACTTTNATAATAATGAACAAAAATAAGCAATATAAAATTGAGAAAGGNCTTTTGCTCTTCACTCAGCCNAGATCCCCCTANTTCTATGGAAAGTATAGGATTAATGGCAAATATAGAACNCAGTCNTTTGCTCCAATTTCTGACATAGAGGAAGCAAAAAAGAGGCTGTACGAATGGCGTGAGGAAATATTAGAACAAGAAAACAATTTTAATAATGCACAAAATTTAATTTCATCTGATAGANATGAATATGTTGCATTTGAAAAGTTAGAAAATAATTTTCAATTCTTAGATGTTGGCAGATATGACCCAGGAAAGAAAACACCNGATGAAAGAAAAATTGAATTTGTTGAAATTTATGGAGAATACAATCAGGTACAAGCGTCAAATCAAGCTCATCGNTGTCTTGATTGCGGAAATCCNTATTGTGAGTGGAAATGCCCTGTTCATAACTATATTCCAGATTGGTTGAAACTTGTAAATGANGGAAACATTTTNGAAGCAGCTGATTTGTGTCATTCTACAAATAGTCTTCCTGAAGTNTGCGGAAGAGTATGTCCTCAAGATAGATTATGTGAAGGAGCTTGCACGCTNAATGATGGATTTGGTGCTGTAACCATAGGATCAATTGAGAAATATATTACTGAAAAAGCATTTGAAATGGGATGGAAGCCAGATTTATCTCATAGAGAATGGACAAATAAAAAAGTAGCAATAGTTGGTTCCGGACCAGCTGGAATTGCTTGCGCAGATGTTCTAACAAGATCTGGTATTAAAAGTAATGTTTATGATAAAAATGANGAAATTGGTGGATTATTAACCTTTGGAATTCCAGAATTTAAACTTGAAAAATCAGTTGTAAGAAGGAGAAGAAAAATTCTTGAAGACATGGGGATTAATTTTCATCTTGGCAAAGAAATTGGCAAAGATATCCCTTTTAAAAAATTATATGAAGAACATGATGCAATCTTTTTAGCTATGGGAACATATACGTCCTTGGAAGGAGGTTTTGAGGGAGAAAAACTACCAGGAGTTTATAAGGCAATTGATTATTTGATATCAAATACTAAAAAACTTTTAAATATGAGTACTGGAAAAGGTGAACATATTAATTTTAAAAATAAAAAAGTTATAGTCTTGGGTGGAGGTGATACTGCCATGGATTGCAATCGAACAGCAATTAGACAAGGTGCCAAATNAGTTACATGCTTATATAGAAGAGATGAAAAAAATATGCCTGGTTCAAGNCGTGANGTTCAAAATGCAAAAGAAGAAGGAGTGATTTTTAATTTTAATATCCAGCCCATTGATATTTTGGGTAATGACAAGGTCGAGGGAGTTAAAACAGTTCGAACAATGCTTGGTGAGCCTGATCAGAATGGAAGAAGAGTACCCATACCAGTTCCTGAATCAGAGAGAATCTATGATGCTGATGTTGTAATTGTGGCCTTTGGTTTCAGAGCAAGTCCTGCAACATGGTTTAATGACTTTAATATAGAAACAAAAAAAGATGGTTTGGTGATTGCGGAAGAAAATCAAGAATTAAAATTTCAAACATCTAATGAAAAAATCTTTTCTGGTGGAGACATGGTTAGAGGTTCTGATTTGGTAGTGACTGCAATATGGGAAGGACGAGAAGCTGGCAAAAGTATAATAAAATACGTTTCATGAATATTTCTGACACACCCTTTCTAAAGGCTTTGAATAAAGAAAAATTAAACACGCCACCTATCTGGTATATGAGACAGGCTGGAAGATATATGCCTGAGTATAGAGAGGTTAGGAAAAAATTTAAAAATTTTCTAGATATGTGCAAAGAGCCTGACGTATGTTGTGAGATAGCGCTTCAACCAATCAATAAATTTAAGCTTGATGCATCTATCTTATTTTCAGATATCCTTACTATTCCAGATGCATTTGGCTTAGGTGTAAATTTTGTAGAAAACGAAGGTCCAGTGTTTGCAAAACCGATTAATTCACCAATTGATGTAAGTAATCTAGGCCACTTTAACCCAAATGATCTTGATTACGTATACAAAGCAGTAACAAATATTAAGAATTCACTTCCTGAAAATATACCTCTAATAGGTTTCTCTGGAAGCCCATGGACACTTGCTGCATATTCAATTGAAGGAAGGTCCTCTAAGGATTTTAGTAAAACTTTAAATTTTATTAAAGCAAATGAAATTGAGACTCATGAATTATTGTCTAAATATACCGATGCGTGTTTCCTATACTTAAGGAAACAAGTCCAATCTGGTGCAGATGTAATTCAAATTTTTGATTCGTGGGCTAATCTACTGAATAAAGATGACTTAAAAAAATTCTCTTTTGATTATATTGCCTCTTTAATATCTGCTCTTAAGATTGATCCAGTAACTAAAAATGTACCTGTAATACTTTTTGCAAGAGATCCTGATTGTAGTTCAAAAATCTTAATAAACACTGGCGCAGATTGTATAAGCTTGTACTGGACTATGAATAATTTTGATATGCATGCATCAAAAAATAAAATAGCACTTCAGGGCAATCTTAATCCTAAGATTTTATTAGAGAATAAGGAAACTATAAAAAAAGAAACATTTAAACTCTTGAGCAAATATAAAAATTATCCCGGATATATATTTAATCTGGGCCATGGCATTACTCCAGATATTAATCCAGATAAGGTTAAATATTTAACAGATATCGTTAGAGAGTATTAATTTAATCTTCCCAAAGTCTTATCAAGCCCTCTTGAGTGCATGAAGCAATTAACTCACCATCTCTTGAAAAAATAGATCCCCTAGAAAACCCTCTTGCATTTCTTGTAATCGGGCTATCAATACTATACAAAAACCATCCATCAAGATTAAGCTTTCTATGGAACCACATTGCATGATCAAGGCTTGCATTTTGAAGATTTTTTGTAAGAAAGTTTACTCCTACAGAGTTATTTGCTGCACCAAGAAGTCCCATATCAGAAATATACAATAAGAAAGCTTGCTGAATTACTTGATCATCGGGAAGGCTTCCATCAGTTTTTATCCATGTATTTTTATAAGGCGGCATTCTCTCAGGCTTGAAGTAATTTTGCTCTTCAACTGGCCTCATCTCTATCTCTCTTTGTCTTATAAACATAGGCATGTCTTCTTTATTCATGTTTAATTCTTTCAAAATCTTTTCCCTTATTTCTTGCTCACTTTTTAATGACTCAGGCTCTGGAACATCGGGCATTTCAATTTGATGCTCAAGACCCTTTTCTCTTTTTTGAAAAGAAATTGAACAATTAAAAATAGCTTCTCCATCTTGAATTGCTTTTACACTTCTCGTTGTAAAGCTTTTACCATCTCTAATTCTATCTACGGTGAAGGTGATTGATTTTTTCATATCTCCTGGTCTTANGAAATATGAATGGAANGAATGAGCAAAATGTTCTGCTTCAACNGTTTTATATGCAGCTATAAGNGTTTGAGCCATGACNTGCCCNCCAAATATTCTTTTATATCCTACGTTAGTTCCATTCCAACTAAAAATATCTCTATCAACTTTTTCTAAGTCAAATANTTGTANNGATTTTGATAAAACTGATTNGTTGCTCATGCTNCTAGGTNGCGCTAAGGCCTCCATCAATTAATAATTCAGTNCCNGTTATNAAAGAAGACTCATCAGAGGCAAGAAATATAGCTGCATTTGCAATATCNATTGGTTCAGCAAGNTTTCTAATGGGTATTTGTTGTATAAGTTTCTGTTCAATNTTTCTTTCCGGTGCTGCATCAATCATACTCTGAACCATTGCTGTTCTNGTAAAAACTGGATGAATGGAATTACAACGAACTAAATTAGTAGATTTTGCACAATGTAATGCAATTGATTTTGATAAATGTCTTACTGCTGCCTTAGAAGAGTTATATGCAGAAGTATTATGAGATGCAACAATCCCAGACATTGACGAAATATTAATTATTGATCCATTTCCAGAATCTCTCATGAGCGGAAGAGCGTATTTACAACCAAGAAATACCGAATCTAAATTTACATTATGTACTAATTTCCATGTATCCATATCAGTAGACTCAATATCACCACCATTACCAATGCCGGCATTATTAACTAATATATTTAATGAGCCTGATTTCTCTTNAATGTATTTAACAGCCTTTTCCCAATCTTCTGATTTTGTAACATCAAGACTAAGTCCTNAACATGATAATTCTGANACGGTTTCATCTAATTGATCTTGATTGATATCACTAATGTAAACCTCAGCACCTTCTGCCATCATAGATTTCGCCATCTCTTTTCCTAAACCTTGNGCTGCTCCAGTAATCAATGCCACTTTATCTTTTAGTCTTTCTGTCATAATAAATATATAATTAAAATAAGATAACATCTTACATTGTTTACAAAAAAACTAGAACTTTAAACTCCCAAAAGGTAGGATATGCAGTCCAAAACTACTTATTTACTATGACAATAAATAAAACTATAGATTTACCAAAAAAACCTGACGCAAAGATTGATGTTGCTAAAGTCTTTAATATTGATACAGATATAGTAGTAAAAGGTTATAAAAACAAAACAGATTGGGTGCCTCAAGTTGATGAAACTTATGTGTTTGATAAAGACACTACTCTATCAATCTTAGCCGGCTTTGAACACAACAGAAGAGTCATGGTGCAAGGATTTCACGGAACCGGCAAGTCAACTCATATAGAACAAATTGCAGCTAGGTTAAACTGGCCATGTGTAAGAATTAATCTCGACAGCCACATAAGCAGAATTGATCTTCTTGGCAAGGATGCAATCAAGCTCAACGATGGCAAGCAGATTACTGAATTTCAAGAAGGTTTGCTACCCTGGTCTATTCAAAATCCAGTTGCGCTTGTATTTGATGAATACGATGCGGGTAGACCTGATGTTATGTTTGTTATTCAAAGAATCCTTGAAGTTGAAGGTAAGTTAACNCTATTAGATCAAAATAAAATATTAGAGCCTCATAACTCGTTTAGATTATTTGCAACAACAAATACCGTTGGTCTTGGCGATATGACAGGTTTATACCACGGAACTCAACAGATTAATCAAGGTCAAATGGACAGATGGCATATTCTTGCAACTCTAAATTATCTACATCCAGATCAAGAATATAAAGTTGTAATGTCTAAGCTCAGCAATCTCAAAGGAGTTAAAAATCAAGATATGGTTAAGAATATGATTAAGCTTGCAAACTTAACTAGAACAGGTTTCGCAAATGGGGATATTTCAACATTGATGTCTCCTAGAACTGTTATTTCTTGGGGTCAAAATTTTAAGATATTTAAAGACATTGTTTCATCTTTCAAACTTACATTTCTTAATAAGTGTGATGAGGTTGAAAGATCAATTATCTCAGAATATTTTCAAAGGTGTTTTGATTTAGAAATAGACAATACAGAATCTGATAGTTAATCAATGGCTTGGACAAAAAATAGAGACAAGCTTCATGAAGCTGCGATCTCAACAGTAAAAGCTATTTCAAATAACAAAAAACTAACTTCTAATAAGGGTTTATTTCAAAGACCACCATCAGGAACAAGTATTATTTATTCCGCAGTGCCAAGGTCTACAAAAGATCTGTCTAAATGGAGAGGAGAGTCTGACTTTCAAGCTTTTTGGCATAAGTTTCATAAAAATAACAAAGAAATGCCTCTCACTCTTCCAGCTAGAATGCTATTTAATGAGTTAGAAATAGCAAGAGTTGAAATTTTAGGTTCAAGAGAATTTAAAGGATCAAAAAAAAACCTTTCAGATTTCCATAATCAAAGAAGTCTTGATATTGAAGATACTAAATCATTAAATTATTTATCGCACGGAATTAATTTGTGGCTTAAAGAAGAAGCTAACTTTAGCTTAAGTGATGAATCAAAATTGATTATTAAAAATTTTTGTGACAAATATAAGATAAATGATGATGCAAAAAAAATTAAAGCTGAATTTATTAAGAATCTAAATGATCAAGATAAATTTGAGGTTACTGCAATAAAATTTCTTCAAAATATAAACCTCTTGAAAGATTTTGAGCAAGAAGAAGAAAATCCAGATTTTGATGACTCACCCGGCAGCACTGATGACTTAGTAAATGAAGAATTAGAAAATGATGCAGATAATTCTGATGAAAATAGTCTTGGTCTTAAAGATTTTGATGGAGATATGGAGATTGATATTCAAGAAGCGATTGAATCAACCGACGACACTTCAATTGAAGAAGAGATTGATGCTATTCCATATCCAAGAAATGATTTTATAAACCAACTAAGGAAAGATTATTCAATATATACAACTCAGTTTGATGAAATTATTGATGCAAAAGATCTTGTTACTTCTGATGAATCTTTGAGACTTAGAAATCAATTGGATAATCTAATAAAACCTCATCTTTCAACAATTGGTAAATTAGCGAATAGATTGCAAAGGCTTTTATTGGCCAAACAAAATACTAGTTGGAATTATAATCTTGAAGAAGGAATGCTTGATAATGCTAGACTCCATAGAGTAATAGCAAACCCAACTTATCCTTTAAGTTTTAAAGAAGAAACTGAAAATAAATTTAAAGATACGGTTGTTACTCTACTCATTGATAATTCTGGTTCTATGAGAGGAAGGTCTATCAGTTTGGCTGCAATATGTGCAGACATAATAGGAAGTACTTTAGAAAGATGTCAGGTAAAAACAGAAATATTAGGCTTCACTACAAAACATTGGAAAGGTGGAGACTCAAAAAAACTTTGGAATATAAAAGGAAATAGATCAAATCCTGGGAGATTAAATGATATAAGACATATCGTCTATAAAAGTGCAGATAATAGTTGGCGGAGGTCGAGAAGATATTTTGGTGCTATGCTTCGAGAAGGTCTTTTAAAAGAAAATGTTGATGGTGAAGCATTGACTTGGTCTCATGAAAGACTAATAAAACGAAATGAGGAAAGGAAAATACTAATCGTTATATCTGATGGTGCACCTGTAGACGATAGTACTCTTTCAGCTAATAGAGAAGATTTTTTAGACAATCACCTTAGAGATATCATTTCATTAATTGAAAATGATAGTCCTGTTGAACTTCAAGCAATTGGAATTGGGCACGATGTAACAAAATATTATAAAAATTCTTTAACAATTAATAGGGCTGAGGAATTGGGTGAAGTCCTTCTTGAAGAACTAACTAAGCTTTTCAAGGATTAACAAATAATATAAAATATAACCAGTAAATGTATGCAGTGCATACATTAAAACAAGTTAGAGGATATATATGAAAATTCATAAACAAAAAGGCCCGCCAGAAGATTTACTATATTTCGATGAAGATCTAGACCTTTCACAGAAACAAGTTGAAGATGTTGTAGAAATTTTTCATACTCCATTAACTGGTGCTTACAATTGGGACTACACTGTTTCTGATAACAGAATTAAAAAACTTTATGAATTAGGTAAAGAGCTAAATTGGAATGGCTCTATAGATTTAAACTGGGAATACAATCATCCTGCAGATAAAAGAATAATGGAGCCTGATGAACAACTTCCCCATGAAACCTTAGAAGCATATGAAAATTTATCTGAAGAAGAAAAGATACTCTTTGATAGACATAATACTGCTGAGCTTATGAGTCAATTTCTTCATGGAGAGCAAGGTGCACTATTAGTTGCTTCGCAATTAGCATCATGCGCACCAACTTATAATGCAAAACTCTATGCTGCCTCTCAAACATTTGACGAAGCAAGACACGTTGAGGTTTTTAATAGGTACCTTCAAGAGAAGATTGGTATCCACTATCCTATAAACCCATCCTTGAAGTTATTGCTGGACAAAATCCTAACTGATGAAAGATGGGATTTAAAA
Organism: Gammaproteobacteria bacterium; assembly: GCA_002710265.1. Lineage (GTDB taxonomy): Bacteria > Pseudomonadota > Gammaproteobacteria > Magnimaribacterales > D2472 > SAR86A. Next base: position 30,858 of record PAJW01000006.1, read on the forward strand.
TTTATTGGCATGCAAATTATCATCGAAGGTTTAGCTCTTGCTGCTTTCCAAATGCTGAAATCTATTACAAAAGACCCACTTTTGAAACAACTTCTTCACTATGTTGTAAGAGATGAAGCAAGGCATGTAACATTTGGTATTAATTATTTAGAAGAGTACATAAAGACACTCTCACCAGAAGAAATTAATGACAGAGCTGAATTTGCATATGAGGCTTGTGTTATTTCAAGGGACAGGCTCATTAATACAAAATCTGAACAAAGATTTTTAAAAATGTCTGAAGAAGAAGCTAGAGAGTTTCAATTAAATACTGGTACATTTGAAATGTTTAGAAATTTTTTATTCTCCAGAGTCATGCCTAATTTAAAAAGAATTGGTTTATTAACCGATGAAGTGAGGCCAAAATTTGAGGCGCTTGGTTTGCTTGAATATGAGCATGCTCCAGATGACTTTGAATGTGACTGGGCTGAGATGAAGAAGCCGTTAGAAAAATTTGGTCAAATTCCTACAGCTTTATAACTTTAAATTTGTCTTTCTGACCATACCTAATTAGTATGATAATAAATATGGAGAT
>PAJW01000007.1 GCA_002710265.1 Gammaproteobacteria bacterium
ATTTTAAAGCCCTTCTCCTTAATCAAACTACTTCCACCTAATTCAGGTAAATCAATAATTGTAAGAATTAAAATATTAGACTCAAGAATATTAAAATTTTCTGTAAGAAGCTCAGCGCAAGCGATTGCAGTTCCACCTGTAGCTACAAGATCATCAACGATCACAATCTTTTGATTTTCAGTTAGGTTTGTGTTCTGTTGTATTTCAATAGATGTACTTCCATATTCTAAATCGAAGCTCTTTTTGTAAGTTTTGTTAGGCAATTTTCCTGGCTTTCTAGCTAAAACAAAAGGCAAAGATAAATCGCGCGCGATAGTGCCAGCAAAAATAAATCCTCTGCTCTCAATACTAGCTACTGCATCAGCTCCAAAATTTTTTGTAAGCCTTGTAAGTTCATCACATGTTTTTACAAAAGCTTCTGGAGTTTCAATTAAACTAGTAATATCTCTGAATACTATTCCATCAATTGGGAAGTTGTTTACCGTTCTTATATATTTTTTTAATCCAAGTCTATCGTCCATCACATTCTACTCCCAATTTGGATCTCGTTTTTCTAAAAAAGATGAAATGCCCTCTTTTGCATCTTTGTTCATAGTGTTTTCAGCCATAATCTCTGATGTATATTTGTAAGCTTCAGATAGGCTAAGTTCTGCTTGTTTGTAAAATGCTGATTTACCAATTTTTACTGTTTGCATAGATTTGCTAGCTATTTTGTTTGCTAATTGCATTACTTCTATCGATAGATTTTCACTAGGCACATGATCGTTTATTAATGAGATTCTTTTTGCTTCTGCAGAATCAATCATATCTCCAGTCAATAACATTTTCATCGCATCTTTCTTCTTAACATTTCTTGATAAGGCAACCATTGGAGTTGAGCAAAATAAACCCAAATTAACTCCCGGTGTCGCAAATGATGATGAGTCTGATGCGATAGCTAAGTCGCAGCTTGCAACTAATTGACAACCAGCTGCTGTTGCAATTCCATCAATCTCAGCAATCACAGGTTTTGGACAATTTACAATTGATTGCATTAATGAAGAACAAGATTCAAATAAATCCTTAAAATATCGTTCTCCTTGATCATCATTTTCTCTGGCAGCTGTTATTTCTTTTAAATTATGGCCTGAACAAAATATTTTGCCAGTAGCGGCAATAACAATAACTTTGATTGATTTATCAACAGACACATCTTTGATTATTGAACTCAATAAACTAATCATATTGTCGGAAAGAGAATTTCCAGTTTTTTCATCATCCATTGTTAATCGAACAATCGATTCTGTAACTTTTTCAACTTTTAAAGTTTCATGCATAATTTATTAGAATCTATATTCAAAAATTAGTCCAATATTAATACTCTAATTCAATTTTTGGGCATTTATTCATTACAACTGTTAGGCCTGCATCCTCTGCTAAATTGCCTGAATCTTCGCAAAAAATATCTAACTGAGTCCATAGAACTTTTGCATTAATTTCTATTGCCTCCTTGGCAACATCATATACAAATTCTTTTTTTCTAAAGACATCAACCATATCTACTTCATCATCGATATCTGTTAAATTCTTATAGCATTTTCTACCTAAAATATATTTGCCCTCCTCATTTGGATTAACTGGAAATACTTTATACCCTCTCTCAATCAAGAATTTCATCACCTTGTAGCTATCTCTTTCTTCTTTAGAACTAATTCCAACTATAGCAATTGAGTTAACATTTTTTAATATATCTACTGGATTATTCAACACTGATTATTTTGCAAGCTTGAGATTTCTTTCCTCTGCTTCTTTCCAATCTTTTGGTAAGTATTTTGAAACTAGCAAAAAGCTAATCACTGATGGAACGAAAACAAATGAAGTGACAGTCATAGCATATCTGATTGATTCAAGATCATTAAAATTTTCTTTAAAAATATCCATTATCCAGCCTGAGAAAGTTGGCCCTCCTCCTAAAGCTATCATATTTAATATAAAGAAAAATAATGCTGTAGACATTGCTCTCATATGAATTGGAGCCAAGGTTTGTGCTATTGCAAAACTTGGGCCTAAATAAATTCCTATTAACAATAAGAATAGGGTTGCAAAAATTAGGTGCACTTCAATTGAAGGCACCCACCAAGTTATCAAGCCTACCGGGAGACATAATGCTATTGATATAGCAGGAAGCCAGCCATAAGCTCTAATATCTTTTTTGCCCCACTTATCTGCCAATCTGGCTCCAAAAAATGCTCCAGCTGCATATGTAGTTCCATTCATAATACCTAATATGATTACAAGAGTTTGAAAATCAAAACTTGGATCTAAGGTAACTAAATACTTGGTTTGAAATGCTGATTTTGAATATGAGACAAATGAACCAAATGCTATCCCAAAACACATAGCCCACCATGCAGGTATCTTCATTAATTCTTTTAAAGATTCTTGAAAAGGTGGTTTCTTAATTTCTGCAGTTGCGCCAAGCTCCATTGCCCCTCTAACTGGTTCTTTGAGAACTAATTTAACTACTAATGCCAAACCCACACCTGTAAGACCAAGAACAATAAAAATTCTTCTCCAATCAACATCACCTGAAGACCCCATTAAAGAAGCAGTAACAAAATATGCTGCCATAATGCCCAAAGGAATACCCATTGAGTAAACTCCTAATGCACTTGCCCTTTCTTCTTTTGGAAATAAATCTGAAATTATTGAATGCGAGGGTGGACTTCCGCCAGCCTCACCAATACCAACACCCATTCTAGCAAGACCTATTTGTATAAAGTTGTTTGCCAATCCAGTTAAGGCTGTAAAGCCACTCCAAGTAGCTAGAGCAATAGAAAGAATATTTACCCTATTATATCTATCAGCCAACCAAGCAATTGGTATTGCAACAACCGTGTAAAAAACAGCAAAAGCTAAGCCTATTAAAAGTCCTAGTTCAGTATTTGTTAGTCCTAAATCTTCTTGAATAAATGGTGCAAGTATGCCCATTATTTGTCTGTCTATAAAATTAAAGCCATAGACTATTGTTAATAGTACTAGAACAAAATTTCGATAACTTTTGCTCGATGAGTTCATTTATTTATTATAGGTGGAGTTTTATCGATTTAGAACCCAATCCAGATTAACTCTTGATCTTGGATTCTCTTTTATGTAAAAAAATCCTTCTTCTGTAAAATGAACTTCCTTATAGCAGTTAAAATACCTACCAGCAAATTCTCTTTCTGCGGGCTCTGCAATGATAAAAAAGTGAGTATCATATTGCGGAAAATCTTTAGTATTGAATGAATATCCTTTACCAGTGCAGTTATTAACTTCATCACCAAAAATTCTACCAAAAGCATATACATTATTTTCACCATCAACTAAATCAAAAACTTGAACTTCTTGGTCTCGCATGTGTTTTTCTGTGTTATTTACTCTTACAAATTGCCACAATCCATCTTGCTTGTTAGAAAAAACAAATACTTTTCCTTTTCTCAATTCAGGATCGTTGAGTTGGTCTAAAATTTCCTGGGCATTGCCCTCTTTTTCAATATCGCTCTCAAGCATTAGTCCATATTCTAATGTTGTGCATGAAAACAAAAAGAATATGCTGAATGTTAAATATATATATTTCATCATTTTTTAAAATATAAACTCTCTCATGAAATCTGCCGTCATGTCTTGAAAAAATTCATTACTTCCAGATCTTGGATTTTCCATTTGTTTAATAAAAAAGTCTTCATTTACCTGAAAATCTTTAAAACATCTACTTTTTAATATCGTATTTTTATCAATAACTGATTGAATTACAAAATAATAAGTTTCCACTTCAGGGAACATCNNAGTATNAAANGTATAAGGNTGATCNTCACANTTCTCTTGCTCACTTCCTGCNATACTCATAAATGAAAANACNCTATTTTTTCCTTGNTTTAGNTCAAAAATTTGGGTTTCAGTATGTTTTATTTTNCGNACTTCATCNTTNACNCNAATATTCATNGAACGAANATCAACTTGATTGGACAAAACAAATATCTTTCCTTTTTTTAACTCAGAATCAAAAAGCTCAGGAATAATTTCTCTATAATCGATACTTGTTGTTGCGCATGATGTTATAAAGAATAAACTTAATAACGATATGATGTTTTTCAATTTAATTCCCTGTTAAATAACTAAATAAAAACAGAGGTTATTCTATTACAAATTATGTATAAAAAAAATACTATTTTTAGTATGCTTTTAAAATTAAATTTTTTCTGGTTCTTTAATTTGGCTAGCCAGAACTATAGCAACTAGAGCAAAACATCCCATAATATTAAAAGCTACGAAGTAAGTATCTTGAAAACCTATCAAAATACTTGTTATCAATATTCCAATTGGTTGAAGTGGTGAAATAATTGGAGATGATATACCTCTAGCTTTACCAAGATTATGTGCTCCAAAAATTCGAAGATAACATGCAGTCATAAGAGGCGTTGCAGCACCAAAACCTAAACCAAACATAAGTGCACATGAGAGAAATATACTTGGTTCATTAAAATAAGTAATTCCAAAGATTCCAGCTGCTTGAAGGAACATAGCCATCATTGAAGGATGTGCAGCTTTCATAATATCCATTAGATACCCAAATATTATTTTTCCTAAGACACCTCCAAATGCAGCTAAAGAGTATGCAAAAACGTATTGCTTGATTGGGAGTCCTAAAAGATTCCATGTTTCATCTAGCCCCATTTTGCTTGCGTGGACAGGCAGAAAAGCAAGCACTCCCATCATGGAAAGAAATTGAAAAGCAAAAGCCAAGGAGATTACCCAAAAAACTTTTTTAGATAAAAGCTCTTTTGCGGTTATCTCAGTAGGTAAGGATTCTTCTTTAGAATCTTTTTTAATCCCATCTTTAACTTGATTTACGGTCTTTGGATCATCAATAACAATAAAAAAGATTAGAGGTAGAATTATGAAAAGAACTATTGAAGCAAAGATTACATAAACATTTCTCCAACCCACCAAGTCAAGAAGAGGATCAACAATCAAAGGCAACATAACTCCCGAAAAGGAAATACCTATCGCTGCAATACCTAAGGCCCTGCCTGCATTTTTATCAAACCAATTTGCGATTAATTTAGATACAGCTAAATTGCCCATCATAATCGATCCTAAAGCAAGAATTGTGAGATAAATAGTTAGAAGAGACCAATAAGAATTTATGAAACTTAAAGAAAAAAGCCCAATAGCGTAAATAATAGCTCCTATCATCATAAATTTTTTAACAGAATACTTATCAAGGGCACGGCCTATAATAATTGCCAAAATTGCCACAGGAATAAAATAAAATGCAGAAACCATCCCAAGTTGACTTTCGGTCATACCAAGTTCTGATATCAGGTAAGGCCAAATGACAGGAAAACTATAAAAAAGGAAACCTACAACAGTGAATTCAAGGGTAAGACCAGTGAATACCATTCTCCAACCAAAAAACTTCATTTTAAACTTCTTGCAAATTTTCTTACTTTTTGCATATGTTTTTCAAAGTCACTTTTTTTCATATTTGGGAGGACTGAGTAAAATCTTAAATATTTTGTCTTGAGTCCTCCTAATTGAAATACAGACTTTTTTAATCTTCTATAAGGAATATTATCGAAAAGAGAAAAATTGAAATAACTCACCATTGGTCCGCCATAAGTCATTGAAACAATTCCAATTTTATTTTTCATTGCTCCAGCAACAGGATATCCGTAATTCCCAAGAAATTTACTATCAGGTAATAATGATTTATAGGAAAAAAACCATGTTGGATGAAGAACCCAATCTATCCAATTTTCTAGGGCGCCGCTCATTCTTAAATTATGACAAGCACTCATTAAAAACATAACATCAGCATCTTCAAGTCTCTTTCTATAATCCATTACTAACTTTGGAGGAGGATTTATATCACTTCTATAAAATGGTAATTGTTCTTCTTCATCAAATAAATTAATCAAATCTATTTCATGTCCAATTTTTTTTGCTTCATCAATAAAGGTATCTCTGATAGATGCATTAAATGAATCTTTAGTATTGTAGTGTCCAAAAACTATGCAGATCTTCATATTATTCCCACTCAATGGTAGCAGGTGGCTTGCTAGAAATATCATAAACCACCCTGCTGACATCTTCTATTTCGTTAACAATTCTATTAGAAACATTTTCTAAAAAATCGTATGGAAGATGTGCCCATTTTGCTGTCATAAAATCAACAGTCTCAACTGCTCTTAACGCAATGACTTCTGCATATCTTCTCTCATCTCCAACCACTCCAACTGACTTTACTGGCAACAAAACTGCAAAAGCTTGTGATACTTTGTCATACAGGTTTGCTTTTATAAGCTCCTCTATAAAAATATGGTCAGCCTCTTGAAGAATTCTTGTTTTTTCTTTTGTGATTTCACCAATTATCCTTACCCCTAGTCCAGGCCCAGGAAAAGGATGTCTGTCTAACATTTCTTTAGGTATGCCAAGTTCATTACCCATTCTTCTTACTTCATCTTTGAAAAGATCTCTCAATGGCTCAACTAAATCTAATTCCATTTCTTCAGGGAGTCCCCCTACATTATGATGTGATTTTATGACTCTAGCCTCTTTTGATTCACTGCCTGAAGACTCGATTACATCTGGATAAATTGTTCCTTGAGCTAAAAAGTTTATATCTTTTAATTTAATAGCCTCTGCATCAAACACATCTATAAAAGTTCTTCCAATAACTTTTCTTTTTTGCTCAGGGTCTTCAATATTTTTTAGATGTCTCAGGAATACTTCTTCACTTTCTGATTTAATTACATTTAAATTCATATTCTCTTTAAAGGTCTGCATTACTTGGTCTGCCTCACCCTTCCTAAGCAAGCCATTATCTACAAAAACACAGGTTAATTTTTTTCCGATTGCTTTATTAAGCAAAACAGCTGTTACCGAGGAATCAACTCCTCCAGATAAACCCAAAAGAACCTTGTTATTTTGAACTTGATTTTTTATTTCATCAATTCTGTTTAAGATCAAATTGTCCATCTTCCAATCAGTCTTAGCTTTACAAATTTTCAAAACAAAATTATTTAGTATTTCATGGCCCTGATCTGTATGAGTAACTTCTGGATGAAACTGAATTGCATAAAACGGTAATGAATCGTGCTCCATGGCTGCGATAGGAGCAGTTTTAGTTGAGGCTAATAATTTAAAACCATCAGGAAGGTCTTGAACTTGATCCCCATGGCTCATCCAAACATTTAATTTTTTATTAATTCCTTCAAGCAACATAGATTCATGGACGATATCTAATTCAGAGTGACCAAATTCTTTTTGATTGACTGATATNACCTGTCCNCCCATNTGCTCAGCAAGCGTTTGCATTCCATAACAAATACCTAAAACAGGNATTTTAAGATCAAGAACAGTTTGAGGAATTCTTGGAGTGAAGCTTTCGGTAACTGAGTTAGGTCCACCAGATAAAATAATTCCTTTAGGTTTTAGGTCTTTGATTCTTTCTTCATCTATATCCCAAGGAAAAATTTCTGAGTAAACATCACTCTCCCTCACACGTCTTGCGATTAGTTGAGTATATTGCGAACCAAAATCTAAAACTAAAATTGTATCTATATCTTTATTTTTAACTGATAGATTACTCATTAGCTATCTAGCTTCTTTGATAATTTGGTGCTTCTTTAGTTATCATCACATCATGAACATGACTTTCTGCCATTCCAGCATTTGTAATTTCAACAAATTCACTATTTTCATGCATCTCTGAAATACTTTTACAACCGATGTATCCCATGCTTTGTCTAAGCCCACCAATTAATTGATTAACAACATTCAGGACAAGTCCCTTATATGGAACTCTGCCTTCAATACCTTCAGGAACTAATTTATCAATTTCAACATCTTCCTGCATATACCTATTAGCATCATCTCTTTCTGTCATTGCTCCAATTGAACCCATTCCTCGGTATGTCTTAAAACTTCTTCCTTGAAATAATTCAACCTTACCCGGCGCTTCTTCTGTNCCTGCAAATAAACTTCCTAGCATTACAGAGTCTGCACCCGCAGCAATTGCNTTGGCAATATCACCAGAAAATCTTATTCCACCATCAGCTATTACGGGAATATTCGTTTTCTTTAAGGCATTTTTAATTTCATAAATAGCTGTTATTTGTGGTACTCCAATGCCAGCTATTATTCTTGTTGTGCAAATAGAACCAGGACCCATTCCAACNTTAACAGCATCTGCACCTGCTTTTTGAAGNTCTAGNGCAGCCTCAGCAGTTGCAATATTTCCACCAATTACATCAATATTTCTATNCTTTGCTTTNATAGCTTTTATCATTTCAATAACATTTTTTGAATGGCCATGCGCACTATCTATAACAAAAACATCAACGCCTTCATTAGCTAATGCTTCTGCTCTTTTTATTGCGTCTTTGTCTGTTCCTAAAGCAGCGCCTACCTTTAATCTACCAGACTCATCTTTTGTTGCTTCAGGATTCTGAGCAGATTTTTCGATATCTTTCATNGTAACCAATCCAGAAAGTTTGTTTTGCTCATCAAGAACAAGAACNTTTTCAATTCTATTTTCGTACATCAATTGCATAACTTCTTTTTGAGAAACACCCTCACGNACAGTAACTAACTTTTCATAAGGNGTCATTATTGACGATACATCAGATTCCATATTATCTGCATACCTAAAATCTCTACTTGTGACGATACCTTTAAGATCTCCATTATCAACTACAGGCATTCCAGAAATACTAAGCTCNGCTGTTAATTGTTTTAATTCCTCAATAGATTTAGTGGAGCTAATAGTAACTGGGTCTCTAACTATACCGCTCTCGTACTTTTTCACAGTCCTGACCATACTAGCTTGTTCATCTATTGAATTGTTTTTATGAATAANGCCTATCCCACCAGCTTCTGCTANAGCAATTGCCATACTTGATTCAGTTACNGTATCCATTGCCGCAGAAATAAGCGGAAGTTTTAAACTAATATTTTGGGTTAGTTTAGATTCAGTATTTGCATCGCTTGGAAGAAAGTCACTGTAACGAGGCAAGAGAAGNACGTCATCGAATGTTAACGCTTTTTGTTTTAATTTTTCCATGACAGATTATAACTAAACAGTTAAAGAAAAAAAAGTGGGCTAATTATGCNAGANATTTTGTNCTATTTGATTTGAGGTTTCAATTTCTCAAGCAAATCATTTANCTCAGGTTTGTTATCTTTTATTTCTTCAAAAGTTAAGCCCTCCAGCTCATGGGGAAAGACTAACCATTGATCGGTCTCATGTAGATANAAATCAGGTTTATAGCCAGACTTATTTTTATTGGGTTTAAAATATGGAGTGGCTACTTTAATTTCAGGTGTNTTCTTTTTACAGGCNGATTTAAGATCTGANATAATCTGAGATATNGAGTTACCTGTGTCATGNACGTCATCTACNATTAAGAGNCTATCATCAGACTCAACCTTTCTAATCACNTAATTNAAGCCATAAACTTGAACACTATCATTATGCTCTTCAATNCCACNATANTATGAAGTCCTTATTGCAACATGATCAGATTTAATACCCAATACGCTTAAGAACTCTTGAACNGCAATACCNATTGGCGCGCCACCTCTCCANACACCAACAATGTAATTCGGTTCAAATCCACTCTCATAGACGCTCCAAGCCAAATTGAATGAGTCCTTTANNAGATCATCAGATTTTATAAAGAGCTTATCCATTAATTTAAAAAAAATTAAAAATCGTAGCTAATTCTTGTCATAATNTGTCTTGGAGGAATTAACTCTANGCCNGAAGCAGCAACTCCAAACACATCAGTCATGCTTGAATTAATACCATCCTCATCAGTAGCATTAAGAATCATAAAATCGACGTTCATATTATTCATGAAATCAACACCAACTGTTAGATTGAGAATATCGTATCCTGGTATAGCATCAACGGCAGGNTTNTTTGANACNCTTTGTTCAAACTTTCCTCTTTTTACATATTGNAGTATAGCTGTCATAGTATTTCCAGATGAGAGATCAGTTTCATATACCAANCTAACNTCTGCAGTAAATTCTGGNGTTTTAGCTAGCTTATTTCCTTTGACATTCTCTCTAAGNCCATACCTTAAATCTTCTTCACCAAAAAAGTATTGATATGCATCAACGTTATCTAAAACATCATAATCTGACGTGACCTCTGAATTAAGAAATGCCAGATTCATATCAACTGTTANTTCATCTGAGATTAATCCTGTGAATTCTATTTCAATACCAGACATTTCAGATTCTGGTATATTTGCTACCCCTCCTCTATAAGGATCAGGATCAGTTGCTTGAAATTGTAAATTTTCATAGTCATACATAAAAGCTGCAATATTAGCTCTTGCTTGACCATTAAAAAGATCAGTTTTTAATCCAAATTCNGTTGAATCAACTGTTTCTGCTTCAAAGGTTGGAAAAACCATAGGNGGAGCATTNTCATCGGCGAATCCAAAAGTTAAATTACTGCCGCCAGGTTTAAAGCCCTTTGAGAAAGTTAAATACACCATTGTGTCTTCACCCAAGTCATACTCACCAGTAATTTTACTTGTAACTTCATCAGAAGTTCCTTTCGCATTAAAACTTTCAACAGTAAAAAAGTTNGTTACATCTGTCTTAAAAGTATCTTTTGAGTATCTAAGTCCGCTCACCAATCTTGCAGTGTCAGTCATACTGTATGTTGTTTGCGCATATATAGAATATGATTCTCTGGANGGGTATGCATCTGTTACAAAATCAAAGTCTGCACCAAAAACCGCAAATGGATCACTTGGGTCATGTTGATAGCAGTATGCGGGATCTGCAAAAGGCTCTCCACAAACATATCTAAATGCAGGATTATCATCATTATCTCTATAGCCTCTGATATGATTTTCAATCTCGTGTTCCATATAAAAAGCTCCAACAGTCCAGTCAAGCCTTCCATCTAACGCAGGATCATTTGAAATAAGATTGATCTCAAATGTTTTTGTATCTACTTTTGAAGTCTCAGGATTAAATTCTGCTCTTTGGTATGTTGCATCAGCTCCAAGTCCAGGAATTGAAAGCACAGAATCTCCAAAATTATGACGATCGTTATCTCTTACTACCAAGATATCGTCTTCTTGTGTACTTGCTAAAACTTTAAGATTAGCAAAACCAAGATCATTCTCATATATAACTGCNAATACTGAAGAAGTTAGCTCTTGTTTTGAAATTGTATCTTGAGAAAGTTTTCTCATCCCGAATGACTGATCATCAATACCTCTTATTGCAGCACCATTTCTGTCAACATCAAAATATTGTCCAAACACTCTTAGAGTTGATGTATCACTTAATTCAATCATCCAATCCGATCTTATGCTTATATTTGAAGCATCGTCTAAATCTTGACCAGTCGTGATATTTTTAGAAAAGCCATCCCTTTCAGTCGAAACAAAAGATAGTTTTGTGCTTACACTATCTGAAATAGGTATATTTGATGTTGCTCTAATTTTTTTTANGCCATAGTCACCAATAGTTACATCAGCTTTANTTTTTCTTTCATCGCTATTTGGCATATTGCTGATTACATTAATAGCACCCCCAGTTGAGTTTTGACCAAAAAGTGTTCCCTGAGGCCCTCTTAAAATTTCTATTCTTTGAACATCAATAAAATCTGTTTGAAGTGAAAATGGAGAAGCAATAAATATGCCATCCATATGATATGCAACAGAAGGCGCCGCTATAGCATTTTGATTAGTTTCGTTTCCAACTCCTCTNATTGAAATAACAGTTTTATATCCTTCATTTTTTGCCACTGTTACACCAGGAACAATGGTACTTAAATCAACAAAAGAATTTATGTTCTTGTTNTCTAGCTCTGTATTTGTGANNGCTGTTACAGCTTGAGATACTGTCTGCAAGCTTTCGCTTCGCTTTTCAGCAGTCACTATAACTTCTTCAAAAACTTGTTCNTGCTCTTGTGAGTTAATATTNGGTATTAGAATTANCATAAAAGAAAAAACTAAAGCCATCTTTGTTAAAAAAGAAAATTTCATAGGTTAAACCTCAAAAAAATTAAATAAGTTGTTACTGATACTAGATGCAACTATTATGCCAAAAAAAATACAAAGAGTAATNAAAAATNAGATTTAATNTGCATNAATTAAAAAATGAGCTTGATANAATGCCTAAATATNAACTATTAGCATATACTTTANGANATGAAGNGTTANTTGAACAAAATTTTTGANATTGAATCAAAAAATACAACTATCAAAAATGAGCTTTTGGCTGGTTTCACAACCTTTATAACAATGGCATATATCATATTTGTAAATCCTCAAATGATGTCTGCAGCNGGNATGGATCANGGTGCAATCTTTGTTGGGACTTGCCTNGCAGCTGCAATTGCATGTTTTATTATGGGCTTTTTTGCAAATTGGCCCATTGGGCTTGCTCCTGGGATGGGNTTGAATGCATTTTTNACATATACAGTTGTGGGAGAAATGGGATATTCATGGGAGATTGCTCTGGGAGCAGTTTTTATTGCTGGGATAATGTTCTTTATAATGAGCATTACCAAACTAAGGAGCTGGATGATTTCTAGCATCCCCCTAAACTTAAGGATTGCAATGGGNNCTGGAGTGGGTTTGTTTATNGGGCTAATTGGTTTAAAAAGTGGNGGAATAATCATAAGCAATGATGCAACTCTATTGGCTCTTGGGGACTTTAAAAAAATTGAAACTCTTCTTGCTTGCCTGGGTTTTCTTATAATTGCAGCACTTTCATTAAGGAAAATTCCTGGTTCAATAATTATGGGTATATTAACGATAACNCTTATCTCATTGCTTGTAGGNTTAATTGAATTTAATGGATTAATTGCTTATCCTCCTGACATTTCGCCAACNCTTTTGAAATTAGACATTCTCGGTGCTCTTAATATAGGAATGATAACTGTAATAATGTCATTTTTATTTGTTAACTTATTTGATACTACNGGTACTCTTGTAGGGGTAGCAACTAGGGCAAATTTATTGGATGAAAATGGTGAGGCCAAAGGTCTCNATAAAGCTCTTAAAGCTGATAGTGGTGCAAGTATATTTGGAACATTTTTTGGNTGTTCACCNGTAACAAGTTATGTTGAAAGCTCTGCAGGTGTNGAAGCTGGAGGGAGGACAGGCTTAACTGCCGTGGTTGTCGGTATATTATTTATTATGGCAATGTTCTTATCACCTCTTGCTGCAATCATTCCTGTTTANGCAACTGCAGGAGCATTGATTTACGTCGCAATTNTGATGCTTGGNGGNATGGANAANCTAAANTGGTCTTGTGCGCAAGAATTAATACCNGCCTTGGTAATAATAGTTATGATTCCACTCACATTTTCTATTGCTGATGGAATAGCTCTNGGATTTTTATCTTATGTATCGCTTAAAGTATCTAATGGCGAAATTAAAGAAATTTCATCTGGGGCTTGGTTCTTGACTCTGGTATTTATTTCAAAATTTATTTTTTTATAAAATTAATCCCAAAACATAAATAATAGTTAGGCCTGCATTAAGGACTATAAGAGTAGTTTCTTTCCATAAAATTCCAACAATTACCCATAAAGAATTTGCAATTATAAATGCCCAGTGATGATATTCTAAAGCAGGCACAAAGCTTGCTAGAATTGCAGCTAAGATAAGTATTGTTGTTGCTGTCCAAGCCAAGAATTGATATGGTTTCTGATTCTGTTCCATTATTAGTTTATTGATTATAGGTTTTTAAAAAGGTCGTCAGTTTTTGAAGCACAAATAAAATCATTTTTATGTAACCCTTTTATCTTATGAGACCACCAAGAAACAGTAACGTTGCCCCACTCTAAAACAATCTCTGGATGATGGTCCTCTTCTTCAGCCAATTTTGCTACTAGATTTGTAAAATTTACTGAACTTTCATAATCCGTGAAAGCAAATGAACAAAATAGTCTTTTTATATCCTCTTCTTCATGAACAATCCACGATGGTACTTGTGGTAAAAGTTCATTAATTTGCTGTTCAGTCAACACAGCGGCGTCTATAGAACATGCCTCGCATTTTTTTTCTGATAAATTTTTTTCAGCCACCTTTACATACCACCTTTTGCAAGTTTGGTTGGGTCTAGCAACTTAGAGAGTTTAGATTTTGATAACTTTGTTTCTTCAGCCGCTACTTCAATTATAGGTCTATTTTCTTTGTAAGCTTTTTTTGCTATAGCAGCAGCTTTTTCGTACCCTATTATTGGATTCAAAGCAGTAACTAGTATTGGGTTCTTTGATAATGAAATTTCTAGATTCTTGTTATTCACTTTAAAAGTCTTGATTGCTTTTTTTGACAATACATCCATTGCTCCTGATAAGAGATTTATGCTTTTTAAGAGGTTATAAGCAATAACAGGTAACATTACATTAAGTTGAAAACTACCTGATTGAGCAGCAACAGTTATAGAAACATCGTTACCAATTACGTCCGCAGATGCCATTGCAACTGCTTCAGGTATTACAGGGTTAACTTTGCCAGGCATGATGCTACTTCCAGGCTGAAGTGCTTTTAACTCAATTTCAGATAAGCCTGCTAATGGTCCACTATTCATCCATCTAAGATCATTAGATATTTTCATCAAAATAACGGCAAGATTCTTTAGTTCTCCAGACAATTGAACAGAACAATCCTGAGCACTCAATTCATGATAAAAGTTTTTACTTGGTACGCATTTATATTTATTTCCAGAGAGCTTTGTTATTTCTTGAGCAAAATATTTTGCAAATTGTTTATGAGCATTTATACCACTTCCAACAGCTGTTCCGCCCTGTGGTAGTTCAAGGAATTTCTTTTCAAGAATACTTAACATTTCCTTAGATGATTGGAGTTGGCTTGACCATGCTCTTAATTCTTCTGCAAAATCAATAGGCATAGCGTCCATTAAATGAGTCCTTCCTGTTTTAATGGTTCCTTTTACTGATTCAGCTTTTTTTTCAATTGTTTTTATAAGCTCATCAAGCTTTGGAAATAATTTTTTTGTTAGGTCCGTGTGAGCGCTTATTTTTATTGCTGTAGGTATTACATCATTACTGCTTTGGCTCATATTTACATCATCATTGGGACCGACTTTTACTTTTGCATATTTAGTTGCTAGGTTTGCTATTACTTCATTTGCATTCATATTAGAGCTTGTGCCAGAACCTGTTTGAAAAACATCAATTGGGAACTCATGATGATGTTTTTCTTGCCAGACTTCTTTTGCTGCTTTAGAAATAGCTTTTGATTTTTTTGATGAAATTAACTTTAATCTTAAATTAGCTTTCGATGCTGCATCTTTTATAAGTCCAAGTGATGAAACAAATGATTTTGTAAAAGGAAAATCCATTTTTATACCACTTATAGGGAAATTATTTACTGCTCGTTGAGTTTGAGCTCCCCATAATGCTTTTGCAGGAACTTTAACATCACCAAGACTATCTTTTTCTATTCTAAATTTCATATTTTTCCTTTTTCTTGATAAGCTATTTTAACATTAATGAGCCGAGGAGAATAAAAACTATGTCAAATGTTGCACCCATTAAGATAGATACCACAGATGGTAGATTACCTATTAAAGATAAAGGCCTAGTATTTCAAGAATTTGCAAATCATGCTGAGGAAAGAAGAAATCAATTAGAGAAGCTTGCTGCAGGTTTTAGATTGTTTGATTACTTTGGATTCAACGAGGGTGTTGCAGGGCATATTACATATAGAGACCCTGAATTTAAAGATCATTTTTGGGTAAATCCGCTTGGAGTTCATTTTTCACAAATTTCAGTTTCTGATTTATTGCTTGTAAATCATGATGGAAAAGTTGTTCAAGGAGATAGAGATGTAAATGTTGCAGCTTTTGCTATACATTCTAGACTTCATAAAGCAAGGCCAGATGTAAATGCAGCAGCTCATTCTCATTCAATATATGGCAGAACTTTTTCAACTCTTGGAAAGCTGCTAGACCCAATAGCGCAAGATTCATGCGCATTTTACGAAAATCAAGGCATTTATAAAGATTTCTCAGGTGTTGTCGAAGAAGTAGATGAGGGTGATGAAATAGCTAAAGCTTTAGGCGATAAAAAAGTAATAATTCTTCAGAACCATGGAATATTAACAACAGGACCATCTGTAGATATTGCATTATGGTTTTATATGTCTATGGAAAGATGTTGCCAAGCACAATTAATGGCTGAAGCTGCAGGGGAACCAGTAATTATTCCTCATGAAACCGCTATTAAAACTAGAGAATTTATTGCTAATGATATTGCAGCATGGGCTAGTTATCAGCCTGCATTTGATAAGATTATTAAAATGCAGCCTGACCTATTAGATTAAGTAGCTGGAGTAATTATTGCCTTTGTTTCAAGGCATTCTTCTATCCCATGTTTACCATGCTCTCTGCCATTTCCTGATGCTTTATAGCCTCCAAACGGTGCTGCGTTCCCTCTTGCTCCACCATTAATGGTTATTTGACCAGCTCTAATCTTATTTCCAACATCTATTGCATGAGATAATTCCCCTTGAACATATCCCGCTAAACCATATTCACTATCATTAGCTATTTCAATAGCTTCATCTTCAGTTTCATATTTCATTACGCACAATACTGGACCAAATATTTCTTCTTTTGCTATTGTCATTTCGTTTGTTACATCAGCAAAAACTGTTGGTTTTACATAATAACCTTTATCATAACCTTCTGGCTTCTCAACACCCCCAGCAACAAGTTTTGCACCTTCAGCAATTCCAATTTCTATCATTTTTATAACTTTTTCATATTGTGTTTTATTTGAAATAGGACCCATTCTGAATTCTCCATTGGGGTCTCCAACAGTTGTTCCGTTAGCAGTAGCAACTGCAACCTCTACAGCCTTGTCATAATTTTTTGCTGAAACTAGCATTCTTGTTGGTGCATTACATGATTGTCCTGAATTAAGAAAACAATGACCCGCTCCACCTTTTACAGATTTTTCTAAATCAGCAACATCATCTAAAATAATATTTGCTGACTTTCCTCCCAATTCTTGTTGAACTCTTTTAACTGTTACTGCTGATGCTTGTGCAACTGCAATCCCAGCTCGTGTTGAGCCTGTAAATGACATCATATCTACTTTTTCATGTTCTGATAAGGCTGCTCCAACAATAGGTCCATAACCATTGACCAAATTAAATACCCCTTTTGGTACTCCAGCATCATGCATTACCTCAGCCAAAAGCATTGAGCAATAAGGTGATATTTCACTAGGTTTCAAAACCATTGTGCATCCACTAGCAATAGCGGCAGAAACTTTAGTTGTTATCTGATTCATTGGCCAATTCCATGGAGTAATCATACCTATCACACCAATTGGCTCTCTTCTAAGAGTATATCCGCCTTCTTGTTTCTCAAATTCGTATGATTCTAATGCTTCAAGTGTTTCTTTAAAATTTATAAGTCCAGTGTTTGCCTGAGCTCTTTCTGATAACCAGTTTGGTGCTCCCATTTCCTTTGTAATCACTTCTACAAAATCTTTATATCTGTTTTCATATTCTTTAATAATATTAGAAAGAAGTTCTACTCTTTCTGACTGAGTTGTTTTTGAAAATGTTTTAAATGCATCACTTGCTGCATTTACGGCCATATCAATATCATTTTTAGTGCCAGCAGTGACTTGACCTATGACTTCTTCATTTGCAGGGTTGATTACATCAATTAATTCATTAGAGTCTGATTGAACCCACTCACCATTAATATAAAAATTTAAATCATTACTCATAAATATCTCCGTGAATTAAGAATTAAAATTATAACCAAATACCATTAAATGAACTAGAAAGTTTTGCTTAGAATAAACCTTTTATTTCTTTGTTTTCATCTAATCCAATTGCTTCTGCAGCGGGAACTCTAGGAAGGCCCGGCATTGTCATAATCTGACCACATACTACTACAATAAATTCAGCACCTGCAGATAACCTAACTTCCCTAATTGGGACTTCATGTCCTTTTGGTGCTCCCATTAGCAACGGATCAGTTGAAAAACTATATTGAGTTTTAGCCATGCATATTGGATATTCACCAAAACCATCACTTTCTAGTTTTGCAAATTGATTTCTTACTTTTTTATCNGCAATTATTTCAGCTGCACCATATATNNTNTTTGCAATATGNTCNGTTTTATCCCAAAGACTCATTTCATCAGGATATAAAGTATTGAAGTCTGAAAGGTTTGAGTCAGCTATTTTTGCAACCTCCTCTGCTAAATCGGATGCTCCTTGTCCACCTTTTTCCCAATGAGATGATATTTTGCATTGAACACCAGCATTTTTGCAAAAGTTAATAATTGCCTCATGCTCATCTTTTGTATCAGTGACATAATCATTTATTCCAACAATAACTGGTACGCCAAATTTGCTAATGTTTTCAATATGTTTTCCAAGATTTTCACAACCTTTTATTACTGCTTCTGTATTTTCTTTNCCGAGNTCATCTTTCTTAANACCACCGTGCATCTTAAGAGCTTTAGTGGTGGCAACTAAAACAACNACATCTGGCTTTAATCCAGATTTTCTGCACTTTATATCAAAAAACTTTTCTGCTCCTAAGTCAGCACCAAAGCCTGCTTCAGTAACAACATAATCGGCTAACTTTAATGCCGTTTTTGTAGATACGACTGAATTACAACCATGCGCAATATTTGCAAAGGGTCCGCCATGCATGAATGCAGGATTATTTTCTAATGTTTGAACTAAATTTGGTCTAAATGCATCTTTAAGTAATGCTGTAATAGCACCATCAGCATTTAATTGATGAGCTCTAACTGGTTCATTAGATTTTGTGTATCCAATTACTATATTACCGATTCTTTTCTGAAGGTCGTCTATATCAGATGCTAAACAAAATACTGCCATAATTTCAGATGCAACTGTTATATCAAAACCACTCTGCCTAGGTATACCATTTCCAGTTCCACCCAAGCCGCATGTAATGTCTCTTAAAGATCTATCATTCATATCCACTACTCTTTTCCAAGTAATTCTTCTCGAATCAATATTTAATTCATTGTCCCAATGAATATGATTATCAATTAAAGCTGATAATAAGTTATGCGCAGCTCCGATGGCATGAAAGTCACCTGTAAAATGGAGGTTTATATCAGTCATAGGTATAACTTGAGCATAACCTCCGCCTGCAGCACCACCCTTCATTCCAAAACAAGGTCCAAGACTTGGCTCCCTTAAACATATCATTGCTTTTTTACCAATATGGCATAGACCATCTACCAACCCAACACTTGTTGTTGTCTTTCCTTCACCTGCAGGGGTTGGAGATATCGCAGTTACTAAAATTAGTTTTCCGTTTTCTTTTTTCTCCAAGCTTTCAATCAAAGATGAAGAGATTTTTGCTTTATCGTCACCAAATTTAATCAAATCCTTAGAACTTATATCTAGAGATTTTGCTATATCGTCTATAGATTTTTTATCTGCAGCATTTGCAATATCTAAATCACTTGGATAGTTATCCATGATTACTTTACCCCCTAAATTTATCGTAGTTAAGTATACATAAGACGTATATTCTTAACTAGAAAAATTTAAGTATTTTTAGCTTCCTTAAAAGCATCTATTGCCCTTAATCTGGATTGCTTAAGGTCTAGAATCTGCATAGGATAGTTACATCTCTTTCTGATATTTTCACTTGGGTCATGTATCTCTTTTATATCAACATTAGCAAGCTCTTTAATATGTTTTTTNATAAACAGTCCATCAGAATCAAAATTTTTAGATTGGGTCAACGGATTAAAAATCCTAAAGTATGGTGCAGCATCTGTTCCAGTTGAACTGCTCCACTGCCAACCTCCATTGTTAGAAGAAAAATCTCCATCTATAAGATTTTGCATAAAAAAAGCTTCTCCTAATCTCCAGTCATGGAGCATGTTTTTTGTAAAAAACATTGCGACAACCATACGCAATCTATTATGCATCCAGCCCTCACTATGTAGCTGTTTTATAGCAGAGTCAATTATTGGGAATCCAGTTTTTCCTTGTTTCCAGGCACTAAATTCTTCATCATCAAATCTCCATTTAATACTTTTTGTATAATCTTGAAATGGTTGATTCTTGCTTACTTTGGGAAATGAAAACATTATATTTTTATAAAATTCACGCCAAACTATTTCATCAATCCACTTAACTATCCCTTTCTCGCCTGAATCTAATTCAAAATTATTGATTTTGAGAGCTTCTAATATACATCTCTTTGGAGAGATAATGCCTGAAGCTAAATAAGCTGATAATCTGCTTGTCCCATCTATAATTGGGTCATTTCTATCTTGAGCATATCTTAAAATATTTTTGTTAAGATACATTTGTAATCTTGATAGCGCTTCTTCTTCTCCGGGTGGCCACAATGACATATCAACTGAGTTAGATTTTTTGAATTGAAAGTCAAATTCATCAACATTTGATTTATATTTAGTAATATTCTTTTTAGTGTACTCAAACTCTATGTCTAAAAAATCTATATTGAAGTTTTCAATCCATTTTCTTTTAAATGGAGTAAAGACTGAATAAGGTTTACCTTCACCAGTTAGTATGCTTCCTGGTGCAAATACAACTTGTTCATCAAATTTTTCATATCCAATGTCCTTATTTCTCAAATAATTTTGCACAGATTCGTCTCTTGAATTTTCATCAATTCCAAACTGATTGTTCCAAAATACTTTATGCAAAGAGTTATCCTCTAAATACTTATAAATAACTTCTGAATTGTCCTCGTATCCTTGAGAATTAATAATTGTTAGCGGTATATTTATCTTTGCGAGATTATTTCCTAAGCTTTTAAGGTTTTCAATAAAAAACTCAGTTTTGCAATTTGCCTCATTATGTTTATCGTTTTGGTTCTGTGAGTAAAGATATATTGCATGGACTTCATCCGATGATTTACAAGCCGCTCTTAAGGCAGGATTATCGTCCATGCGCAGATCATTTCTGAACCACATCAAACTTTTCATAATTTAATCCTTTATTTTTGCGTTTGAGAAAATAACATCAACTTGGTAATTTTCTNTAATATTTAATATTTCAGCTGAGCCTCCAGCAGATTCAACAATTGCAGCACCGGCAATTATGTCCCATAAATAAATACCTTTCTCTTTATACATTTCAGCCTTACCAGAAGCAATGTAGCATGAAGCCATTGCAGCTGATCCAATCATTCGAGTTTTTTTCCAAGCTTGCATGTCAGATATTAACTTTTGAAGTGAGCTATCTGAATAGTCAGTACTAAATGGTAATCCAGTAACAACTATTCCCTCATCTTTGTTGCAAACACCGGATACATTAATAGTTTTTCCGTTGAGAGTTGCAGTCTTGTTTATGCAATCGCCAACATAAAGCTCATCATTATTAAAATCATAAATTACGCCAAAAACAGGTTTGAGGTTTGTAACCATACCAATTGAGACGCAACAAATAGGAATATTTCGATTATAGTTTGCAGTACCGTCTAGGGGATCTATAACCCAAAAGCTTTCTCCCAAATTATCAGCTGATTTCCCACTTTCTTCTGCCAATATTTCATAATTTGAGTCTTGGCTTATTACTTCTTTAATTATATTTTCAGACGAAACATCCGCTTGAAGCTTTGTATCTCTTTTGTCACTTAAAGACAATTTATTAAGCTGCTCTTTGTTTTCGCTGAGGTGCTTGCCAGCAACCATTGCAGCTTTTATTGCAATGTTTAGTTCTTTAGAAAAATCTATATTAGACATCTAACCTTTATAAGTTACCCTGTAGATAACATTATATTTATCGTCTGAAATTAATAATGATCCATCGCTCATAACAAAAGGAGATGCCGGTCTACCCCATGCATTCTCATCTTTCAGCCAACCAGTTATAAAATCCTCCTGATTTATATAGTTTCCTTGTTCATCAAGTTCTACAAAAACAACTTTATAACCTGACTTACCGTTATATTTGTTCCATGATCCATGTAAGGCTATGAACAAACTATTTTTATATTTTTCTGGAAATTCGTTCTTATCATAAAAAGCAATTCCCAGCGGAGCTACGTGTGGTCCTAATTCAGCAATTGGATCTACAAAATCTTTATTAACATCTGGAATCATATGGCCAAATTCTGGATCTATAACATTTTTAGCATGTTTAAAGGGATATCCATAAAAACTTCCTTCTTTATCGATCACATTTAATTCGCATGAAGGTGAATTGTCGCCAAGCCAATCCCTGCCGTTGTCAGAAAAATACATCTTTTTAGTAACTGGGTGCCAATCGAATCCTACACTATTTCGTACACCATCTGCTACAGTCACCAAGTTACCATCAACATACTTATGAATAGCTGCAAATCTTGTATCTTGGGTTTGTTCCTCGAGACAAATATTGCAAGGTACACCAACTGGAATATATAAATTACCATCTGGGCCAAAATCAATATATTTTAATCCGTGCCATGTCTCCGAAGGAAGGTCGTCCATATATACTTTTTTTTCAGGCAATATGGTGGAGTTAGAATCTAACCAAGAATCGATTTGCTGCACTACCCATACAGTATCCATTTCAGCAAAATATAAATCATCTTGATAAACTGTTACTCCAGCCGGATTTTCCAAACCACTGGCAACAATTACCTTTTCATATGTACCATTTTTATTTTTATCAATTAAAGCAATAACTTCATTGCCTTTTTTTGAACCAACTATGATATGCCCTTTGCGTGTCTCAGCAATTTGTCTTGGTGAATCAAGACCTTCGGCAAGAATATCTATCTCAAAACCTGCTGGCAATTTTAATGAAATACTTGATGCATCTATATTTAAAATAAGTGACGTGAGTAAAATTAGTAATGTATTTTTTTTAATCATAATAATGAAATGCAATTTTATGTCATAATTCAACTTTACGTAATTATAAAATAAGTTTATGTCAAATGATTTAATTTTATCTATTCTTCTTTTGTCTATTTTTACTTCTATTGCTGTTAATGGAATCCTTAGAGGAATAGCAAAGAAATATAAAATTCTAATCGATCTTCCAGATAGAAGTAGAAAATTTCATCAAAGACCAACTCCTTTAACTGGAGGCTTGGGTATATTTATATCGATAATGTTATCTTCAAAAATTTATATTGATTTAAATAATCTAAATGATTACGTACCAATTTTTTCAGAATCTATTATCTACATGTGTCTTGTATTACTAATTTTCTTTCTATTCGATGACTTTAAGCACATTAGACACTTTTATAGGCTTGCATTCCAAGCATTAGCATCGCTTGTAATAATTTTTATAACTGGTGTCCAAATAACTAATTTTGGCAATTTGTTTGGTTTTGGAGGCTATGAGTTAGGTATATTTTCTATACCTGTAACTATTTTTTGCGTAGTTGGTGTCATGAATGCATTTAATATGATTGATGGTATTAATGGTTTGTGCGCGGGTTTTGCCTTATTGATGCTTTTGTTCTCTGGATTCCATTCTGGTTTTATATACGATTCATTGCTGATTTTAGTTATTGGATCAATTTTAGGCTTTCTAGTTTATAACTTAAGAATTATTGGAAAAAAAAGGGCTGTATTTTTAGGTGATAGTGGTTCAAATATTTTAGGCTTCATGGTTGCATGGGTTGCTATATATTGCTCTCAAAATCAATTATATAGTGTAAATGCTATAACAATGGTTTGGTTTATTGCGATTCCTCTTTTAGATTGTATTGGTCTTATCCTCTCGAGAACTTTAAGAAATATAAATTGGGCTGCGCCTGGAAGGGATCATATTCATCATAAGCTAATGCTAAAATTCTCTCCAGAAAATTCTTTATTAATCTTGATATTGATATCCTCATTGCTTAGTCTATTTGCAATATATCTTGAAAAAAATTTTAGTGAAACTGTTTCATTTTACTTGTTTGCTTTTTTTGCATTATCATATTATTTGGTCTTTCACTTTTATATAAAACCAAAAACTAATAATGAAAATATTTAACTTTTTTAAAAAAAAGAAAGTGCAGGATTCTGACAAAAAATCATTTGCCTTTGATTTTGAACTAACAGCGGCTGTCTTGGCATATGAAATTGCAAGGATAGACGGTGAGGTTGATGAACATGAACTGAAAATTTTAATGAATGAATTAGTTCTTATTGCCAATAAAACAAATAAAGATGAATCTGAAATTCTAGAAATAATAGAAAGTTATAGTAAAAACAGTGTTTCTTTTCATGACTTTATTGAAGATATAAATAAAGAATATTCCAAAGAACAAAAAATAAATCTTTTAAGGTTTATGTGGGATGTAGCTTATGCTGATAGCAAATTGGATATAGAAGAAGAAAGGCTAATTAGAAGAATTGCAGATTTAATTAAGATTAAGGATATTGAGGTTTTAAAACTCAAAAATAATGCAAAAACTGAATCTTAATATTCAATAAAGCTAGCATTATCAATGAGAAATTTTTCTGAAGCACTTCTTTGACAGCTACCTTTATAACTTCCTGATTTTTCTTTATACAAGTCATTGCCTACGAAAGTGAGCATTTGCAGTAAGACAACACATTTTTCGAGCTCAGTTAGCCTTATATCTAAATATAATTCATCCATCAAAGTCTCAAAAGTATTGGAATCAAATGACATTTTCATATACTTCTTTTTATCAATAACTAAGAATTTTCCATTTCTATTTTTATTAATATCATAAGGCTCCCATTTGACTGAATTAGTTGACTCCCCGGGCTCTCCATATTTTGCAAAATTAGTCCAATACTGCATCATATTTTTGGAAGTAAATCGCTTAGAAACTGATGGAGGATATATAAGATCGGAAAGTGGATAGCCACCCACAAGTTTATAATCTCCAGCTAGCAGAGGTATTTCAGTTGCATGAGCGGCTCCAATCAATTTTTTAAAATCTGCAATTAGGAACTGTCTGTGATCGTCCCAATCATATCTATAAGCATAAAGATTACTATTGCCTGCTTTAGCAATTGACTTAAGCGGATTATCTACTCCTCTAATTTTCCATGCAGAGCTTCTATAATAATTAAAAGCGCTAAAAGCATCCTCATCTTTAAGGATTACTTTTGGTATTCTAAAAACAGTTCCTAGTATTGAATAATCAAGATCAACAAAATACCTTGCAGATGCAAGCCAAAGCTTCACTTCATCTTTAGTAGAGCCAGCAATAATAGGTATTTGTTTTATATGTTTTGGATTTGATAATGCATTTCTAAGGCCTTGTTTAGGAATTACAATACCATCTGATTGCAAAAGTGGCAGCTCTTGATATGGCTCTCGATTTGAATAGTGTTTAAAAAAATCCTTTGTGGATAGAGTAAGTAATATATCTCTTAATTCAGTATCTGAATAACTTTCTTGTATCCTGGACTGATTGTTATCTTCTAAAATCATATCCATGACATTCCAGCTTGAGAAATCTGAAGTTGAGGACTGTTTATCTTGCTTGTATGCTTTTTCTTGATTTATAGTTGTAGTGTAACCAGACATTGAAATAGCTTTATGAAATAATCCATTTGCTTTTTGTGATACTAATAATGACAGAACATTGTGGCCACCAGCAGACTCACCAAATATAGTTATATTTTCTGAATCTCCGCCAAATAAATGAATATTTTGGTTTACCCATTTAAGAGCACTAATAATATCAAGTGTCCCAAAATTTGAAGTTTTATCAATTCCATTTTGAAGACCTTGAAGAGACGGATGATAAAACCAACCAAATGGTCCAAGTCTATAATTGATTCTAACAACAATAACGTTATGTTTTTTGACCATCTTTGAAAAATCATAAATATCTTTGTAACCTGAAGTATTGCCTCCACCATGAATCCAAAACATAACCGGCAACTTCTCTGTATGCTTTTTTGGTTTATGAATATCTAAATAAAGACAATCTTCTGTGCCTACAAAATCTCCTTCGCTGTCAATGCCACCTAAGTTGGATGGTCTTTGAACACAAAAATTATCTTTTTTGGACTTAATAAGTGTTTCATTTGATTTTATTTCTCTTGGGGCTTTCCATCTTAGATATCCCACTGGTGGTTGTGCATAAGGTATATCTTCAAAAAATAAAACTCCATTCTTATTTTGTGCAGATACTTTTCCAGAAGAAGTAGTAATAGTATTTTCAGATGCATAAATTGAGAATGCAAAAAAAAGTACTAGAAAATGTAAAAGATGTTTCATTTTATTAAAAGTTATATTTTTTTCAGCGTTTGTGGACGATAATTATATATCATTTCGGGATGTAGCGCAGTCTGGTAGCGCACTACACTGGGGGTGTAGTGGTCGTCGGTTCAAATCCGGCCATCCCGACCAACTAATTTAAAATATTCTTAATTTTTTTTGATGTATTTAGAGTTATTCTATTTCTTTCAGAAATTTTGAACTCTTCTTTAGTTTTAGGATTCCTTCCAATTCTTGATGGCGTTGTTTTTACTTCAAAGGTACCAAAATTTGAAATTTTAATAAGGTTATTTTTTTTTAGATTATTTTTTAGAAAAAAAATAAAATATTCAAGTAAATCTTGTGAAAGTTTTTTTGATAGGTTAGTTCCCAAAGCAATATCTTCTACAATATCGCTTTTAGTTTTTGACATAAGGTGTTATCAACCAGTTCCGGTTCCAGTTCCACCTCCGGTACTCGTTCCAGTTCCTGTACCAGTACCAGTTCCATCATCATCATCATCATCAGGATCATTAGTAATTGTGATCGTGATTGTTTGACTAACAGAGTTACCATTTGCATCAGTAACTGTAACCACGATTGTATATTCGGTTTGTGTTTCATAATCTGGTGGAACAATGAAACTTAAAACACCATTTTCATCGATTGTTATATTATCTGAACCACTAACCGAAAAAGTTACAGATGAAGAATCTGAAACAATAACTTGACCAATAGAACTTTGATTTTCAGCTGCAGAAAATGTTGATGGAGATGTAATTGTTGGTGGAGTAGTATCTTCAACGATTACAGTTCTTGTAACTGTTGTTGAATTACCTGAAGAATCTGTTGCCGTATAAGTAATTGTATATGTTCCAGCAGTATTAGTATCAACTGTTCCAGAAGTTGTGACAGTTACTTGCCCGCCAGAATCATCGGTAGCAGTAATACCTGGGTCAGTATATGTTGAGCCAAGTTCAACTGTAATGGGATTGTCACCAATAATAGATACTGTTGGTGGAGTATTGTCAGGATATACTTTATCACTATCAGAACCAATTTCACTTAAAACTGCTCCCCCACCTATAGCTGCAATAAATCTTAACAATAGCAATAATTTTTCATCATTCTCATCTTTTTCTTCAGAGGCAGCTTTTACTTTTGCAGGATTTTGACTATTTTCTATAACTTCATTTAATGTTTCATTTGCATTTGTAAGGGTTACAACTTCTGCATTCAATTCAGCTATATTCATCTGACTGTATGAGGCCTCAAGGCTTTTAATTTCAAGTTCTGTTAAGGCAGTCTCGGAATAAACATTTCCGATAGAAAAAATTAGAACTAAAAAATAAATATGAAACTTCATTGCCTCTAAGTTAAAATTTTTCATTGATTCCTAAATATACCTCTTACGTATGAAATTAAATATTTGTCTTCGACATTATTTATTATATATACATTTTGATGCATGTGAATACAGTTATAAAAATAATGAGTATATTATGATTCGAAAATACACACAAATTTAATATTTAATAATTATATGGTTTAAATTTAACTAATAAGTCGTATAAAGTATGTTTTCTTAATAATTTTGCTCCAGGGTCTTTAGTCAGCGGTCTCCATGAGTAACTTATAAGGTTTCCGCCAATTGGTATATTAAAATAAATGCCTTTATCAAATGATCCTTCGCCAAACTGTTCTTTAGATACATCAGTAAATGAAGCAAAAATACCAAACTTCATTCCATTTAAGTATGATCTAGATAATTCTAGCGTTGCGCCCTCATCCCCGGCTAAATATTCTCCGTATGATAACTTCATGTCAAACGGAATGTATTTATAGTTTCTATAATGAAAATTTGCAGAGTATGTAACATTTTTATAGTCTAAACGACCAAACCTCATTTCATAATCTCTTTTTTGAACTTGAAAGATTTCAAATCCAAATGCGTAATTAGAATTATTTTTAAAATGCAAATATTCAGTGCCAATACCTGAAAACATTTCTTCTAATATACCTCCAGTAAGCATTAGATGATGATTTTTTTTAAGAGTAATGTGGTAATCAAATTGGGCTCTGCCAATAATTATTCCTTCATCAATATTTCGTAAGTAATCTTTTATATCTGACCTAACTTGGGCAGGATAAGTATTTTCAGGAGGAATTTCAAGATCATCAAAGTTATCTAACAATGAGTATTTCAAATTTGAAGAAAAAAAGAAATTATCTGAAATTACATATTCACTGTTATTTTCAAATAAAAGTGCTCCTTTAAAAAAATCTTCTCTCGATGCTAGAAATGGCCTTAAGGTAAAGGTATTAGTAGTATAAAAATTTCTTGATTTATTTCTTTCATAAATTATCTTAGCTGAATTTTCAAATTCATCATCAAATTCTGTTGCTGCTTGAAGGTTCGCAATTCTTAAATCTTTTTTAATATTTTTATTAATACCAGAGTCAATACTGGCAGATTTAATAATTTCTTCAATAATGTCAAGATTGGGATGAGTAAATTGAGTTAACTCAATCCCTATAGAATCTGCAGTTTCAATGATTTTATTAACCCCAATGCCATTATTCTGAATGTTTCTTCTGAGTTTTACATATTTATCATCAGCAGGTTTATTTATTTCAGATTCTTTATATCTATATGCTTTTGTTGATTGTTTGGGATTATTTTTATAAATAAATTTTAGTGAAAGATAATTACCTCTTTCACTTGAAATTCCAATATTAAAATTATCTTTTATTGAGACATCAAATCCAAAAGAGTAGTCATTTTTTGGGTTCTCATAACCTATATCCCCAGGAGTCATGGTTGTATCACTTTCAAATTTAAAAAGAATTTTTTCATTTATTGCATAAGATAATCCAAAAAAAGGTGACGCTGTTTCTCCTGAAAAATACCTACTTGGTTGAATCTGCCCGCCCATATCCTCAAAATCTGTAGGCCTATCATTAAAACCTTCATATATATACCCTAATGGATTTTTAAAACCATTACTTGACCCATTCATAGCCCCCCAACCAATCCCAAAATGAAAATCAATTCTGTTTACCCCATAACTTCCTACAATATATTCTGAGCTGTAAAGGCCCGTACCTGCAAAATCATTTATGCCAACTGCAATAGCTGGCCATAAACCCTCTTCTTTAACCCTGAATTTAAAATTAAACCCTTTGTCTTTATAGTCTTGCTGACAGACAATATCAGAAAGCTGACTGCAATAAGGCTTATCTTGAATGTTTGTATAAAAGAAAGAAGCCTCCAGCCAATCATAGGGGAAAGCGGTCATGGTTATTTTTTGGTCTGGAGTTCCATCATAAATAGTTATACCGTGGGAAGCTTCATCATAAAATCTAGCGGTTGGCATATTGACCAAGCCAATAACACCATGATTATTAAATGAATTATAAACAAAACTATCAGCGTAAAAGTCTTGGGCAATAAAAACTAAAAATGAAAGGATGGAAAAATAATTCCTCAACTTTTTTTAATTATTTGATAAAGTTTCTAATGCAGCTGCCGAGAATGCAAGATCTGAAAGAATCTGAGTGAGTGGAATTAAAGCATCTATACCAGGATTATTGGTAACTATCTTTCTAGGAACGATAATAGTATCTCCAGGCTCAAGCTTTACATTTTTAGTGAATATATTTCTATTTACCCTATCTATTAAACCGTTTGCTTTGATAACATACACCTTTCTTTTGTCTGCATAATCTTGGTAACCGCCTGAATTCTCTATTGCAGATCTAACAGTAATACCTTTGTTGTATTCAAACGCAATCGGGTTTAAAACCTCACCTAGAACATTTATTGCATTGGGATTTTTTGGCACAAATATTGAGTCTCCATCTAATAAAACTGTTTTCATAGAAGAAGTTGATTTTGGTGAAAAATCTCCAGCAATCCTTCCAAGATTTTGTGGCTCTATTGACTCTGATAGGGCTCTTATAATGCTAATATCGCCAATATTTTCACCCTTTTGCTGACTTAAAAGCAAAGCTTTATTCAGATCTTCTTTAGATCTTTGGATGGATTCCCTTTGACGATTTCTAATACTTTCTCTAGTAAATATAATTCCCTCTAGAAAAGCTTCCGTTTTAAAACTACCAATTAATTCATATATGTCATTGAGGACACTATCAGAATTCATAGTGTATGTACCGGGGAAATCAACCGCACCGCTAATGCTAACTCTAATTAAATCATTTACAGGCGACCTAAATGAAACAGTATTGAATTTTTTTGCAATAAATTGCATGTTTTTATAATCATCTTTGATTATAGTGTTATCAAGAGGGCTTATATAGGTTGCCACATCTTCAACATCACTCATATCAAGCCCAAGCAAATCAATAAAGGACTCAACAGAATATCTTCCATATACCGGCATAACAAAGGAGCCTTGCCTATGATTTATTGTTAAATCATAATCTTCGATCATTCTGCTACTTGTTATATCTACAGGGAATGTTCTTGATGTTCTGCTAGCAAAATAAAGTTTTGAGTTTGGTAGCAGTCTTACAGAACGAAATGTATTTGGATCATTTAAATTAAATAAGGTGGTTGATTTAACCATATTATCTTCATCGAATTGCTCCAATACAGCTAGCCATGGATAAACATCAATAAAATTAAGGTCATTGATTAGCTCCTCCAAGTTATTATAATTTTCTAATTTATAATAGCCCGGCTCTTCTACTGCCCCTGAAACTAATATACTGGATGTATTATCGTTTTGATATGGAAAAACATTGACAGAGAGAATATTCTCAAGACTGAAACCAGTATCGTTTGTAATGATTTTTATAACTGAAGAGCTTT
Source organism: Gammaproteobacteria bacterium (assembly GCA_002710265.1). Classification (GTDB taxonomy): domain Bacteria; phylum Pseudomonadota; class Gammaproteobacteria; order Magnimaribacterales; family D2472; genus SAR86A. The sequence continues at coordinate 31,036 of PAJW01000007.1, forward strand.
CAATATCCAATTTATCGANAGTTATTTTGTCTACATTAGCTCCTCCGGCAAAACCAAGGGAATAATTTAATAAATCTGATAAGTCTTCACCCGAAACAATTTCGTAACTTCCAGGACGCTTAACCATCCCAGTAATAGTTATAAACTTACTTGCTGCACCAATAACAATTACATCGCCTGATTCAATTGTTATGTCATTTGTTCTGTCCCCAAAAATTAAAAGATCATACAGATCAAATACAAAACTATCACCGTTAGATCTTAATAATCTAATATCCCTTAAAGATCCAATTTGCTGTATACCTCCAGAATAGGCTAATGCGTTTGATATTGTTGTAAATGGGTTGACTAAATAAGTTCCCGGATTATTGACAGCACCAACAATAGTAATTTTTTTGGCAGACAGATCCTTTAATGATAAATCTATCGATACGCCAATATAGGATTGATCAATAAGGTTACGTAATTTATTTTTTATGTCTTGAAAGCTCTCGCCTACAACTGATATTGAACCTAGCTCAGGAAAAAAAACAGTTCCATCAAGCTGTACCTTCATATCAAATATTTGCTCTTTGGACCCTGATAAAACAACACCAATTACATCACCTATCGAAATTTTATATTCATTTGGAAGTGGCAAATCTCCTGTTGCAATAATAGAGGTAGGAGAAGTGGAGATAAAATTATAGCCAAACTTGCTTGTATCTATGATAGATTTTTCATCTTCTTCAATATTCTTTAAAGTTTCTTCTTTGTTGGATGCATCCTCTTCAACTGGAGTTATTAGATTATTACTATTTAAGGCTTCTTGAGCCATAGCTATCTGATCTGGTGATAGATTCTGAATGACAGATGCATCAATTTCTTGGGCATATCCTTTAGAGCTGGCAAAAACTATTAAAGGCAGCAAAAAAGATAGAAATATTTTTTTCATTTTTTATAACTAAAAATTAAGACACAATTATATACGGTGTTTTATATAAAAGTGAATATATATGTATTTATAAACTACATTCCTGGTATTGAAACGCCGTCTAGCTCTAATATGGGCCTCAAAATTTCTTGGACTTTGTTGTTAATTTCTATCTCAGATAAGGTTTTTAAGTGGGATTGGAATACAAATCTGTATCCTAATTTTACCGTTTTTGTTTTATCATTTTTATAAAAATCGAAGATAAAAGAATTCTTAATTATGTCATCGGAGCCTTTTTCTAGCATAGTGATAACTGTATCTACCTTATGTAAGTCATCAATTGAAAATGAGAAGTCTCTTATACTGGATGGATATTCAGAAACAGTTTTATAAGTAACAAAATTTATAGCTTTTTGCTTAGTAGTAAGGCTTGAAAAAAAGCTTGTAGGTATATTTTCCAAAGAAATTTCAACATAATAAATTCTATCTTTCTTTTTTGTATCTAAGCTATTTCTAGAAATTTCGATTATTTCAAATATATCTTCACTAAGATATTTGTTTAGAAGCTTGTCAAGGTATTTATTATCAAGTTTTTTTGAAAAATCATTATAATTATTGCCTAATCTTCCACTTACTATTATTCCTAGTTTTTTTTGTTGTTCTATTAATGTTTCTTTTGTATAAATATCGCTAATTTCAAAAAGCTTGATTGAGTCTTTTTGTCTTCTTTCATTATATAAAAGGTTGTCGATAAGAGAATCTTTTAAAGAGATACGAAAGTTATTTCTATTTGAATCAAGTGGGTTATCAATATTTATAGATTTTTTTTCTTTTTTTGAGGTAAATGGAAAATTAATAACTTCACAAAAACCATTTTGAGCAAGAAATGATTCTAGCTTTGCTACCTTGTCCTCATTTTGATCAGTAAATTTTTTGAGATTAATGGGAGCACTTTTTATATTGTTATACCCCACTACTCTTGCAATTTCTTCAGCAAGATCATTATTTGTTTTAATATCGTGTCTGTGAGAGGGTACTTTTATTTCATTTAAAACATCAAAACCGAGGTCTTTAAGGTATCCCAAACATTTATTGCTCTCAACAGACGTTCCAAGAACTTGATTTATTTTATTAATATTTAATGGTATTGAAAGGCTTGGAATCTCATCTTCAATAAATGAATTTAATTTTATTGATTTGATTTTTGCATGATCTTTTACAACCTTTGCAAATCTCCTAAGTACTAATTCATGCGATGAAATATCTACACCTCTTTCAAACTTATGAGCAGCATCTGAAACTAAATTATATTTAACAGATTTTCCAATAATGGATTCAGGATTAAAATAGGCGCATTCAACTAATACTTTTTTTGTTTCACAAGAGCAGGCAGTTGATGCTCCGCCCATTACACCAGCAAGACTTATAATTTCACCATCTATTGTAAATACACAATTGTTATCTTTCAAAACGATCTCAGATTCGAGTAAAGTTTTAAAGGTAGTATTACATTCCTTATTTTCAAAAATTAATTTATTTGTGATAGTTTTTCTATCAAAGCAGTGAGTGGGCTGGCCAAGCTCATATGATATGTAATTTGATATATCAGTAAAAAAATTTGTTTTTTTATTACCAAGAGTATTAAAGTAATTTTCTAAATAAGGCTTGTAACTATCTGTTACTTCTTCGATTTCAATTTCTAAAAAAGAAATTTTAGGGCAATCTGATGGTGAAAGATTTTCAAAATCAATTTCGAGATTATCAATATCATCTTTGAAATAATCAATAACTCCAGAATTCCCAAAAAAAACATTTAGATCTCTTGCTAGGCCAAAAAGAGATAAACAGTCACCCCTGTTAGGAGTAAGTTCCATATCAAATATATCATCATGAATTTCATGTTCGTGACCTAGTTGAAAAAGCTTTTCAGATAGAATTTCTTTTGACGGTTTCTCACCTAAATGATTTATTAAATCTTGGTATGCTATTTTCATCTAAATAAATTGTTTTAAGAAATCTAAATTGGATTTATAGAATTCTCTTATATCATTCACTCCGTATTTCAGCATAGCTATTCTTTCTACTCCTAGACCAAATGCCAAGCCACTATAATTATTAGAATTTATATCACAATTTTCTAAAACATTAGGATTTACAACTCCACATCCAAGTATCTCAAGCCACTTACCGCTTTCTGAAAGTATGTCTACTTCAGCAGAGGGCTCTGTAAATGGAAAATAGGAAGGTCTGAACCTAATTTGTACATTTTCACCAAATAATTCATGAAGAATTTTATGAATAAGATATTTCAAATTAGCAAAAGTTACATTCTCATCAATATATATTCCCTCTACTTGGTGAAACATGGGAAGATGTGTTGCATCATCATCTTTTCTATATACCTTGCCTGCAGAGGTAAATGCCATTGGTGGCTTAGTTTCAAGCATACTTCTTATTTGTACTGGAGAAGTATGCGTTCTTAAAACATTTTTCTTCCCTTCAACATAAAAAGTATCGTGCATTTGCCTAGCAGGATGGGATTTTTTAATATTCAACATATCAAAATTATATTCCTCAGTCTCAATTTCAGGTCCATGGACCTCTTTAAAACCCATTTCAGAAAGGAGCTTTAGAAGGAAATCCTTGGTTTGGTTAATAGGATGAAGGCTCCCAGGCTCATTAAAAATGGCTGGTGGATTTAAATTGTCTAAATCAGACATTGTAAACTTAATTTACAGCTGTTTTAACAATCTTCTCAAATGTTGAAGCATCGTTTATTGCAAGATCTGAAAGGGTCTTTCTATCAAGCAAAATATTGCTTTTTGATAGACCATTTATAAATGCTGAATAGGATACACCGTGAGCTCTTGAGCCGGCGTTAATACGTGCAATCCATAGTGCTCTAAATTCTCTTTTTCTGTTTTTTCTATCTCTAAATGCATATTGAAGAGCTTTTATATTAGACTGCTTTGCGGTCTTATATAGCCTACTTCTGGCTCCATAATGACCCTTGGTAGCACTTAAAACCTTCTTGTGTTTAGCTTTTGCTGTTACTGATTTTGTTACTCTTGGCATATTATCTATTTATAAGCTTTGAGGCCATCCTAAGAACAACGCCTGAAAGTTTATTTAATCCTCTGTTATGTCTTTTTCTTTTTGTAGACTGCTTTGTAAGAATGTGGTTTCTATTGGCGCTTTTGCTTTTTACAGACGAACCTGTTTTCTTAAAACGCTTTGCTGCTCCAGAATGTGTTTTTAATTTATACCCCATTTACTTACTCTAAAATTTAGTTATTTCTTTTTTAAAGGTGATAGAACCATTAATAATTGTCTGCCTTCAAGTGATGGCTCTTGGTCTACTTGAGCTATTTCTGCTAGCTCATCCTTAAGTTTTGCTAGAAGCTCAAGTCCAAGATTACTATTAAGAATCTCCCGACCTCTAAATCGGACGCTTATTTTAGTCTTATCCCCTCCAAGAATAAAGCTTTTTATTTTTTTTAATTTAATATTGTAATCACCTATATCAGTTGAAGGCCTAAATTTAATTTCTTTTACAGATGTTCTTTTAACCCTAGCCTTTGAAGATGAGACATTTTTTTTCTTAGCAAAAATATGTTTGCCATAATCCATAAGCTTACAAACAACTGGTTTCGAATCAGAAGGAGAAACCTGAACCAAATCGAGTGTTGCGGTTCTAGCTGATTCGAGAGCTTCCTTGAATGGAAAGAGCCCCATTTTTTCTCCATTAGCACCGATTAGCATCACTTCTTCTGCTCTTATTTTTTCGTTAATTGGAGTAATATTTTTTTTTGAGGAAGCTATGAGAATACCTACGAATTAGAGAAAGATAAAATGTATAACATTAAAGGATTGACAAGAAGTATATTTCTAAATATTTTAATTGATTAACTATCATTTAGTGACTGAATTTTATACTAAAAATTATATTTGGCAATATTTATGGCTGAAGAAATGACTGTTTCCATACATCGTCAATTTTATCAAAAACCTCTCTTTTATTTATTCTTGATTCATGGCCTTCCCAAAATTCAAAATAGTAAGGGGTAAATGAAAAACCGCCCCAATATTCAGGACATTTTTTCAAGTCATCATTTTTTAGAGATTTATTATAATTTTCTTTAACTTCTTTGTAAGAATCTATTAGTTTTGATTGGTTAGATGAAATAGCCAACGCATTTTTTTCTTCTGATCTATCAAAAAAATATTTTTGATTATAATCATAATGAGTTTTTTTTATCTTAGCCTTCATTCTTATCTGAACATTAATACTAGACCAGTAAAATAATGCAGTTATCTGGTTGTGAGAATTAAAAGAGGTTGCTTTTGGAGAGTTATAATTACTAAAAAATATAAATTCATCATTAGTAATAAATTTAAGATTTACATATCTACAATCAACCTCATTTACCTCTTTGTTATAAGAAGAAATTGAGATGGCTTCAATACATGTTTGACCTGCATCATCAGCTTCATCATATTTCGTTTTAAAAAGCAGATAAGGTTTTTCTTGATTTAAGTTATTAAATTGAATCATTGAGATAGTTCTTAAACGTCAATTATATACGTCTTTTTAACAATCGAGAACTTTAAAAAAACCTATAAACAAAAAAAGCTGCATAATGCAGCTTTTTCATATCTATTATTCTTTTAAAGAATTGATATCCGAATTTATATTTTTAAAATTAATTATTTAATTATTCTATACTTGAGAGAATTTTATTAGCAATTTTATCTACTGAAAAATTATTCTTAGCAAACTCAAACCCATTTTTTCCAAGTTCTTTTAAGTCTTGTTTTATTAATTTATTAAGTGACTCGGATATTTCTTGAGGATTATTCTTCGAAGATAATCCGCAATGTGAATTAGAAATAATTTGGTGAACATCATTACCTTCTGAGGCTATTGCAAATGAAGGAAGTCCAAGCTTCATATAACCCAGAAGCTTTCCTGGAACGACAGGTGTTTTTACTTGCTCTGACAAGCAGACAAGCCCTACATCGTATTCAACTAACTTTGACTCATAATCATGCGCTGGTATTAAATCAAATAAATTCACACTAAGATTTTTATTTTTTAAATATGCTATTAATTCACTCTTTGACGAGCCATCACCATAAATATCAATCGATATTTTGCTGTTATTCAATATTGATAGCCCATCAATAAAATCTATAATTCCGCCTATTTGTGAAGGGCCAATAACTCCACCAAATATAAATTTAATATTATCTGTTGAGAATTCAGTTTTAGTTGGTTTGTCCTTATGTAACTTTATCCAGTTATGTGCAACTATAGACTTACCAATAGAGCCCTTATATTTATTTTGAGAAAAATTTTTATTGTTAATAGAGTGAAATGTTACCAGGTCATAATTTTCATAGAGATATTTTTCAATTCTTTCGAAAAGATTAATTAATCTTTTATTTTTTATGATGCCGAGATCAATAGCATTTTGTGGAAATAAATCTTGAACATTTAAAACAATTTTTGAAGATCTAATTTTCTTTAAGATTACTCCAATTAATCCATAAAAAATTGGTGGAGAATAAACTAAAACGATATCAAATCTTTTTTTGAATAGAACTCTTAATAACATAGGAAAAATACCTAATATTCCAAAAATACCCCTAAGAATATAGTTAGATTTTTTATTAAATAAGAATCTTTGTCTAATGATTTTATATGGAAATGGCTTTTGATTGGGTAACCCGGCTTGATTGGTTTTTGTTGTTAGAACAGTAACGTCATATGAAAGGTCGCATGCTAGGTGATTTGATAAATCCTCCATAATTTCTGATGAAGACCCAATTGCAGGCGGAAATAGTTCAGCAATTATGAGTACTCTTTTGATAATTTGAATACCTCCTCTGACATATCTAAAGTAGACTTGATTAAATTAAGCTCTTCTTGAAAAATTCTTTTTTTCGATTCTTGGTCTAAGTTAATATCTCGAAGAAAATCAGAAATTTGATTTCTAAAACCAAGATCATGCCTAAAATTCTTTTTAGATTTTTTGGAACCTTGTATATTAACTTGCTTATAGTCTGTTAATTCAAGAATATTTCCATCCTGATATATCTTTATCCTCTCTCTATGTGAGTTTCTTGAACCTAAGCTTGAATATGAAAATGATGTTATTGATCCATTTGAATGTTTAAATAAGGATTTAAAGTTATCAATCGATATTTGAGGATCATTGGAGTCTAATGAATATCCAGAAATATCAGATAAATGAGAGCCAGTTAGGAACACTGCTAGATCAATGAAATGTGAGCATTCAGAAATTAACCTATTTCCGCCATTAGACTCTTTATATAGCCAATGATCTCTATCAATTGATCCAGCATTTATATCAATCTCAATCATCATTGGCTCATTTAAGTCTAGATTTGATGCTAAATATTTTATAGATGGTGAATACTTTCTATTATGCCCAACCCTAATTAAAGGGATTTCATTTAAATCCAAGAATTTTTTTTGAATCTCGTTATACTCATTAATGGATGTGCATATAGGTTTTTCTATTAATAAGTGTTTTTTTTCAGTTAAACACTTAAGGACCGTATCTTTGTGATATGAATGAGGTTCAAATGAAAAAATTAAGTTCGTATCTTTATCTGAGAGTACTTCATCTCTGTTTGTTGAAGCATTCTTAAATTTATATTTTTTTTTCATGTTGCCTGCATTTAAGCTGCTTTTTGTACAAATATATTCAAATTCAAGCTCATTTTTAAAGCTTTGCAATATTGGCAAGATGATATTTTTCCCATGAATACCTGCCCCAATTACTCCTAACTTTAAATCAGTGAAAGTACTGCTTTTTGATTCATGCCTTTGCATATATCTGTTTGAAGTGGTTTGTTTTTGAAACAATTCATTTGAAGAGCTATATTTCAACAAGACACCCAACTCATTAGACTTTTCACCCTGAATGAGTTCATTATAAAATTTAACTGAATTTTTAAAATCTTCTTGATGGGTAATTAAAGCTTCGATATTAATCTTTCTAGCCTCAATAAGGTTTATAAACTCTGCAAGGTTTCTTGATTGTGTCCATTTTTTTATATTATTAGGATAGTCTTTTCCTCTTTCATAATCTTCATTTAGAGACCCAGGACCACCTGCTTTGGAAACAACAAAACTCAACTCTTTTTCCCATAAAAGATTTCTATCAACAGATATATCGGCAACACCCAAAAGAACAATTTCACCAGATGCTCTAGAGATATTTATTGCATCAATAATTGGCTCATTTGTCTTTACTCCGCATGAGATTATTACACCATCTACCCCGGTAAAATCATTTTCTTTGAGTGTAATATCTAAAAAAGATTTTTTATTTGAAAAGGTTTTAATGTTTGGATTATCTGATAAAAATTTTAATTTTGTCTCATTTGGATCATACACAAAAACTTTTGCTCCATAAGCTGATAGTATTTGAGATGTAATATTTCCAAGTATTCCGGCTCCTATGACTGCAATTGATGATCCTCCTAGCTGTGTTTTAATAAGACGAACTGCATTCATTGAGATACATCCAAGCATTCCAAATGCTGAGTCTTTAGCAAAATCTTTGTTAATTTTATGTGCCATATTGTCAGGACAGACATTCATTTCAGAGTGATTCGCAGAATTCGCTCCAATTATGGATACAAAATCCCCAATATTAAATTTTTTTACTTGCGATCCTTTTGCAATAACTTCACCAGATGCACTATAGCCAAGAGGAAATGGAGAGTCGAGCCTGTTGAATACTTCAGACATAGTTTCAAGAAATCCTGTCTGATTAATCTTTTGAAAGACCCTTCGAACTAAGTCTGGTCTATCAATCGCTTTACCAATTAATGATTTTTTTGCTAACCTTATTATACTGGCCTCAGTACCAATACTAACAGCCGAATAGGAGGTTTTGACCACAATCTCGTTTGATAATGGGTGAGGATTTGGGAGCTCTTCAATAGAGATATCTCCATTAGAGTATTTTTGTATAAGGGTTTTCATTACTACTTTAATGCAGCGCTCATACCTGGAGGAAAATCTGAAGATTTTTCTATTTCTTCGTCAAATAACTTAAACCAATCTAGATTAGCTTTGAATCCTTCATCAAAATCAATGATAGGTTTATAGTCTATCAATCTTGAAGCTTTTTCAATTGAAGCGAGTAATCTTGGCTTAGTATCCCATTTTCGCCTTTCTTTGAATAAGAATTCAATTTCATTGCCAGTAACTTTTTGAACTTGCTTTGCCATATCAGATATTGATATTTCTCTGCCCGCAGCTAAATTGAAATTTTCTCCAATAGCCTCTTTATAATAAGCAGACTTTATTAAGCCTTGAACTAGATCAAGGACGTAAGTGAAATCTCTAGTTTCTGATCCATCGCCTGTTATTGGTAATTGACGGCCTTTCATAGACCAATAAATAAAATTGGGAATAACATTCCTATATTGCCCAGGTATTTCACCAGGACCAAAAGAATTAAAGAATCTACAGTTAACTATATTTAAACCATAATGATGCATGTAAAAGTTACAGTACATTTCTCCAGTCATCTTATTAATCTGATATGGAGTAGTAAGATGCATTGATATAAAGTCCTCTTTCAGGGGAAGTTCTGGAAATGATCCATAAATTGCGCAACCACTCGATGCATAAATAAATTTTTCAACTTCACTCAAAGTTGAGATTTCAAGAAGTTTTATCATGCCTAAAACGTCAACTTCAGCAGAAGTTTCTGGATAATCGACAGAATTCTGATTTGCAAAAAAAGCAGCTAAATGAAAAACAATATCTACCCTCTCTTTAAATACTCTTTTGAGATCTCTATCAGATCTTACATCACCTTTTACAAACATAATGTTTGGCTTATTGATTAGGTTCCATGGAGAACCATCATGAGTTGCTGATAGATTATCTAATACAATCACTTTACCATCACCAACAAGTTTTGATAGAGCAATAGTAAGATTACTACCAATTGCACCTGCTCCGCCGGTTACCAATATATTTTTACTCTTAAAATAAGCTTTAATTTCGTTATTAAGATTAATTTTTGTTAAATAATCTTGTACTAAATTATCTCTGAAAGTATCTTTATCCATTTAAAATTTTACTGATATGTTAAGTAGCGACATTATAACAAGAGTTATTTTTAAGGCTATTATTTTTTAATTTATTTAAAAAAGTCCTCTAAAATATCTAAGATTTTTTTGCTAGCTGTTCCATCTCCATAAGGATTTATGGAGTTTGACATCTCATTGTAAACATCTTTTTTTTCAATCAATTCTGAAACATTTTTTATAATGTTTTCTTTTTTTGTCCCTATTAGTTTCAAAGTATTCGAGCGCACTCCTTCAGGTCTCTCAGTGGTATTTCTCATTACAAGCACTGGCTTGCCTAGACTTGGAGCTTCCTCTTGAATTCCACCACTATCTGTAAGTATCAGGTAGCAATTCTTCAATAGTAATAAGAAATGCAAATATTGAAGTGGCTCAATTAATTTCACATTGGATATATTTCTTAAGATGCTTTTAACTGGCTTTTGAACGTTTGGATTTAAGTGAACAGGATAAATGAAATTGAAATGTTGAAACTTTTGTGCAAGTTCTTTAATAGCATGACATATGTTTAAAAAGCCATCTCCAAAATTCTCTCTTCTGTGGCCAGTAATCAAAATGTAATCTTTTTTCTGNGAATCGAATCCAAGCAATTTATTTATTTCATTATAAATAAGGTCGGACTTATTTTTGTCTTGTTCTAAATTATTAAGTGCAAGAAAAAGTGAATCTATTACTGTATTACCAGTCACAAAAATCTTATCCTTTGAAATATTTTCTGAAATTAAATTCATCTTACTTAGCTCAGTTGGAGCAAAATGTAAATGAGAAATTTTTGTTGCTATTTGTCTGTTAAATTCCTCCGGAAAAGGTTCATATAAATTATTAGTTCTTAAACCGGCTTCCACATGAGCAACTGGGATAGATTCATAAAAAGAGGCCAAAGAAGATCCAAATGCTGTTGTAGTATCACCATGAACGATAACTAAATCAGGTTTAACTTTTCTAATAACATCTCTTATTGAGGTTAATATATTTGCGGTTAAGTCTGATAAGTCTTGATTTGCCCTCATTAAATCAAGATCTATGTCTGAACTAATGTCAAAGATCTCCATAACCTGTTGAAGCATTTCTTTATGTTGGCCGGTTGTGCAAGTTATTAGTTCGAATGAAGAATCTTTACTTTTTAAAATCTTATACAAAGGAGCAAGCTTAATTGCTTCTGGTCTGGTTCCAAATATAAGTAATATCTTTTTGTTATGCATTATAATCAAATCTCCAAATGTTATGGTTAATACTTGTTTCTCAAACTTATCGCTTCTAATTGCCAAATCACCTGTAAGCTGTAACTAATTAAAATGATGATTATTTTCTTCATTACTCTTAAATTTAGGGTCGGTTCGAAACTGAATTTCTCAAGTGGCCAATTCGAAGCATATAATGCATTAGCTTTGGTACTCTATAAAAGCGCCAATCTCCAATTAAACGATATTGATTTGCATTCAACCCTCGCTTAAATTCCGCTACCCCTTTTGGAGTAGCATCATTTAATCCCCCGAGGTCAAACCATTTACACCCAGCAGATTTTGCAAAAAGTATCGCATGCCAATAAAGCGCGGCCGAGGCATCAAGATCTCTGCCGAGATCATTTACATCAACAAGAAAGTCTGTAGTGGTATTACCATGACGAATGGTTACCCTAAAACCCAATTCGACTATAAAACCATCATTGTTCTCTTTTGAGGCAGTGAAAATATTAAAATCCCAGCCATCAGATTTCTTTTTTGCAAGCTCCCTAATTAGAGTACTCTCGATTCCATTAAAACCCTTGTTATTCTTCGTGAGCTCATAAGCACTAACAATATCCTCAATCAATTCTTCATTAATCTCCACCTTCTTAATAAGAATTTCATTTTTTACTACTTTTTTAAGAATTCTCTTCCATCGCCTGTTTAATTTCTTTTGCAATTCAGACTCACTTAACTCCAGATCAATCAACCCTGACCCCCACGGAGTCCCTTTCAAGCGAAAGAACCCTAGAGCACTCAGTTGGCTTTGCGCCATTAAAGAATCTGGCATATTGAATGAACATTGTAATATGCGCCAGTTAGCTTTTTTACTATATTTTATTAGTGCAGAGATTACCGAATTGTAGTTGGAATAATAATCTGATGATTGATCACTGCAAAGCATCGTGGGGCCACGAGGAATTCTGATCAGGCTACCCAATACAGGAATCTTCTTCTCATAGGCCTGAACTTTTGCAACTGCTCTCCCGTTTTCATCTGATATGATAAGTCGTAGGACTTGCCAACCCGATACTTCAGATTTTGCAGTTCCATAATTCCAAGCTTGTAACAAATTATTGACATACTCTGGAGAATTGTAAGAAATCCAATCAGCTTCACATGCTAACTTAATCTCATAATTGTTATTTTCGTTTGAAATTCGATCTACCCCTGTCCGAATTTCAGAAAGTTTGAGGCTGGAATGAACAGGCAGGAAGAATCTATTTTTTTTCATATCTATAGCATCTTTATGCTGATCTTGGCGCTTCAATACTTCTGGTGGAAGGTCAGGCCAAGTCATCGCAAATAGACCCTTTCGAGCTAAATCAGCGACATCCCATGATTTATTAGGGTAGCTAGTAAACTCAAAGGCTGCAAAATATGGCGCATAAGAATGAATGGGGCTGCTAAAAGGTTGTTTCGCTATTGCAGATGGGAAAAGAGCTCGCCAATATGCAGTCTTTTCTTGACGAGAAATGACATGCGCTTCAATTCTACTAACTAAGAGGTTTAAAAGTCTTTTACTGAAATCACTCATAACAGGTTTAATCTGCCCAGAACCCTCGATGGGCGCTAGATCACTTTTTTCATTGACTAAAAGTCGAGATTTGTAACCACACTTCTGCACTAACCTCTTTAGGACCCATTTAATAGAATTTATGTGATCAGACTGGTTATTTAACAAGAATTCTTTATGAACTGTGCGCAATATTGAGAGAGCAGCACTATCTGACTCTAAGTCAGAAGGCCCATTACTCCGAACTACTAATGCAGCGCCATCTGGAATAGGAATGTGTTTGTGAGGACTATAAAGAACACAATCACCAAGATCGCCAACACCCGGCATAGGACGAAGAATATGCGCTGCATCCTCTACCAACAGCGCACCACAACTTTTACTAAAATTGAGGCTGTTAGGGCAAGCATTACGAAGACCAAAATAGTGTACAAGAAGAAAAATATCTGGTCTCTGATTATCATCTAAATTATCAATTTCTTGAGATTTCATAGAAAAGTCTTGATTAATGCTATAAAAGTGCAACCTACTTCCCGTTCGTCTTAGAGGTTCTAGGGCAGCGTTACAAAAATAATCTGGAATCCATATATTAAGAACTGATTTTTTTCTCACTTTCATCTGCCAATGCGCCAGGATCATTAAAGACCATGCTGTTCGAGAAACCCAAAAAATTTCATCTGAGTTGGATGCCCACGGCCGAGAAAAATCTTTTTCTTTTGGATTCGCCATATACATAGATGCAACTAAATCTCGTACTCGCGGTTGCGGTGCCAAATTAAACTTTCGCATAAATTACTTAGAATTCCTTGGAATATAAAAAATTATATTAAACTTTCGCATAAATTACTCTGAATTCCTTGGAATATAAAAAATTATGATTCAATAACTATAAGTTTTACAGAGCATTTAAAGTCTCAGAGTAAGCTTTGATATGTCTATCTGCACAGATTCTCACATCTAATTTTTGTACCGCAATTCTTCTAGATTCTTTACCGTAAATATCTAGTAGTTCTTTGTTTTTTAACAGATACTCAATGTTATTGGACATAGTATTGATATCCCCAACTTTGCTTACAAAACCATTAATATAATTTTCAACGTAAAGGCCTACGTCTCCAACATCGGTAGAAATAATAGGGAGTTCCATAGCCATTGCCTCCCATACACTTAAAGGAGAAGACTCTGACAAAGATGAGCACACATAGATATCTAATTTCTTCAAGAATGGTCGAACATCTGCATGTTGACCGACAAAGGAAATATTTTTCAATTCAAGAGTCTTGCAAAGCTTTTGAAGCTTCTTAAAATATGACTCTTGATTGCTACTGACAGGACCTAAAATTACAAATTTGACATTAGAATAGCTAGTTGACACTTGATCGGCAACCTTAATAAATAACTCTAATCCTTTGATAGGATTTATATTCGCTACAGTTCCAATAATAATATCTGTTTCCAAAAAATCATTGGTAAATAAAGATTNATCCATAATGGCATTTTTACTTACAAGACTTGTATCAACTGGCGCTGGTATTAAGAAACCTTTCTTATTGGATTTAATTAGAGGCTGATAGTATGCCTTAGAGCGCTCTGAAGAATAGATCCATCCGTCGGCCATAAAACTGAAAACACTAAAAACCTTAAGTACGATTTCTGGCATCCAAGTATCGGTAAGATGCCAAATAACTTTTTTACCTCCTAATTTAGCAATTAGGACTCCCTTAAATTGCAAAGATCCATTAACGTGAACTATATCGAAATCACTTTTTCTAAAGTACCTAGCCGCAGTAAAAATCTCGATAGCCGAGAAGAAAATGTATCGCAATAGGGGTTTAATTTCTTTCGTCAGTCTCGTGATTCTAATTTTTTTTAATGGTATGCCAACCTGCTGGCAAAGAATTTCAAGATCACTGGAATTCTCAAAGGACGTTATGATCGTGGTGCTCACCTGATCTAGCATTTTACTGGCTGCAAAAACCGCGCGCCGCTGAGGGCCACCTACTTTTGCCTCTTCTAATAAATTTGCAACTTTTATCATCTAAAAACTCACAGAATAACTTATAAATTTAACATAAAGGGAAGTTTTTGTTTCTCTTAATTATGTTAGCTTTTGACAAATTTAATATGACCATCAAAGTCCAACTAAATAATGTTTAACTATTTACTAAAAAAGCAACAAAGGTTCTAGTGCTAACTTAAGAGACCATTTTCTAAGAAATACTTCTCAACTTCAGATTCATTAAGAGGGGCTTCATTATCGGAATTGTATGGGCGATCTGGAGAATCACAGCTTGCTAAATGTTTTAATCTATCGTCAAGAGGGTCGCAAAAAGCTGATAAAACAATGAGGAATGATCCATAGACTTTAGACCGAAGAAGTTCTTCATCATTCATTAGCTCTTCGTACATCTTCTCGCCAGGTTTTGAACCAATCTCGATAATATCAATCTCCTTTTCATTAGCTAAATTTTTTGCCATTACCTTCGCTATATCCTCTATTTTTGCAGTAGGCATTTTTGTTACCATTACCTCTCCGCCTCTAGCTATCCAAACGGAATCGAGAACTAACCTGGTCGCCTCTGATAAGGTCATTATAAAACGAGTCATTTTTTTATCAGTAAGTGTTATTGGTTGCCCTGCTTCTATCTGAGATCGAAATAATGGTACAACCGAACCGCGAGAACCTAAAACATTACCAAATCNAGTGGAAGCAAAGATCGTTCCGCTGGAAGCTAAATTTTCACTAGCCGACGTAACCAAACGTTCTCCCATTAACTTCGATACACCCATAACATTAGTTGGATTGACGGCTTTATCCGATGAGGTAAATATCAGCCGTTCAACATTATTTAATAATGCCGCATCAATAACATTTTGCGTTCCAATAATATTAGTTTGTATAGCCTGAGCTGGACTGGCCTCACAAATTCCTACATGCTTTAAAGCTGCTGTATGAAGAACGATATCTGCTCCCTGCATTCTTAATAAAAGCTCTTCTTTATCCCTAATATCAACGAGGAAAGATTTCACTCTGCCCCCTGATTTATATTTTTCTTGCTGGAAAAATAATTCAGTTTCATTGTTATCAACAGCAACAACACTAGCTGATGTTTCTGATATCAAAATTCTAATTATTTCTTTACCAATAGTTCCACAAGAGCCAGTTATAAAAACAGTTAAATTATTAAATTTTTCAATACTCATTTGTTCCACCTAACCCTTGGCATGATCTGCTTAATAGAAATACTGTCTCTGTGCTTCAAAACAATTTCTAACATATTTTCTATAACTTTATCAGTCATAAAGTTCGGCTTCAGCCCTAACTGCTCTAACCCTGAGTGAGTTGGATTATAGTAATGCTCTTCCTTCTCTTTTCTAGGNTTTTCAATTGATTTTATTGTTACATTTAAACCCATCTTATTTCCAACGTTAGTTATCCGTTTAGCCACTTCGTTAACCGTAAAGGTCTCTGTAAGCTGATTATAAATTTTTAGTTCACCGTTATCAGCTGGATTCTCAGCTGCCAATTTTACACATTGAAGAGTATCTCTTAAATTTAAATAGCCTCTAGTTTGACCTCCGCCTCCGTAAACCGTCAAAGGCACACCTGCAACAGCTTGAACTAAAAATCTATTAACCAAGGTACCAAAGATATCATCATAATTAAAGTTAGGCATTAACCTAGGATCAAGATCACTCTCATCGGTTGACAATCCATAAACAGGACCCTGCATTAAATCAGTCACTCTTAGACCATAAGTACGCACATAAAACCAAAGAAGGTCTGTATCTAACACTTTAGTTGTGTGATACAAAGAACTAGCAGCTCTTGGAAACAAGAACTTATCCTTGCGGCCCTTATGTTCTATATCCAACCATCCTTCTTCTATATCAATATTAGGAGTCCCATATTCGCCCATAGTTCCAAGTTTGACAATATGACAATTAGGTGCGAGCTCTTTTACAGCCCAAATACAATTAAAGGTAACTCCTAGATTGTTATGAAATGTCTCATGCGCCTCATCAAAGCTTTTCATAGAATATGGGGCGGAGGGCTGCTCTGCGTAATGGATAATAGTATCGGGCATAAAATCTCGAACTAAATCAAACATTACTTGAGGTTTACTTAAATCACATATTTTTGAAATAATCTTGAAGCCAGTTATTTTTTCAAATATTTTCGTTCGGTCAGAAAGTATTGGACACTCTATCAAAGGAATGCTCTGCGTAGCTTCAGCTATAGTTCGACGCATATAATTATCCGCCACACACACCTCATGTCCAGATGATGCAAAATTCATAGCTGTAGGCCACCCTAAATATCCATCCCCACCTAAAATTAGAACCTTCATTGTTTACTCCCAAATAGTTATTACTATAAAAAATCTCTGACTGTTTGTCTGAGACCATCACGCAAACTAACTTTAGATTTCCAACCTAAACGCGATTCAGCCTTTGACGTGTCAGAAAAATTCCTTAGAACGTCCCCCTGACGCGTTGCACCATTTATAACACCTTTTACATTCACTCCTTCAAATTCAAGGATTTCGACCAATATGCTAGTGAGCTCCTCAACAGTGGTTTCACTTGCACTCGCAATCTGAAAAACCTCTCCTCCCACGCCTGCACTCTGAGTGGCGCATAATATTGCTTCAGTCAAATCAGAAATATGTATAAAGTCACGCGTCTGGCTTCCGTCTCCATAAATTTCTAAAGTCTCTCCAGACATTGCCTCCCTGATAAATTTTGCGACTACTGACTGCTTTTGTTCTGACCCCTGACCATAGACGTTACCAAATCTTAAAACAACAGTTTCCAAACCAAAGCAGTGAAAATAAGCAGAACAATAACCCTCACCAGCCAACTTGGAAGCACCATACGGTGACGCCGGATGTGGTGCCATTTCTTCATGTAATGGAGGATTTTGTACGCCAAGGGGAGCGCCAGAGGATGCAAAAATAAAACGCCCGACTCCATTCTGCCTTGCTCCTTCAAGTACATTTAATGTGCCAATAACATTCGTGTTGCAATCCTTTATAGGATCTATGACTGACTGAGGCACTCCAGTATTTGCCGCTAAATGAACCACAACATCTGCCCCAGAAAATGCCTCAGAAATACCCTCAGGATTCAAAATATCGCCGACAACTAATGAATATCTGTCAAACCACTCAAAATTTCCCTGACCAAGAAACAATTCTTTATACTCGCCTACACTAGAAAGAGATTCAGCTTTTCCGGTTGATAAATTATCATAAACTCGAACAAAATTATTTTCATCATTAAGAAGAAGAGAAGATAGAGCTCGACCAATAAAACCACAGCCACCCGTAATTACATATTTCATAAAAATAACTCTTTGTGTTTAAAATTTAAAACATTAATTTGCAATTTGACCTGAGATGCATTGTTCACCGCATTTAAGGTATATAAAGCAATATTGTTCCTAAACCTCGTACAAATATTCTAATTATACTCCGATAGAAACGTTATCAACAGCATAATTATCTAGCCTTTTTGTGAATTTTTTGAAAGTCAGGTCTTTAAATTCCTAAGTGATNTGCAATCATTTAAAGATTACAGCATCGGAATTTTGGTCTACTTAACATATTAATAATTAGGCAGCTAATTTAAAACAGCACAAAATTTGTATACTCCCAGTGTTAATTCCTTTTTGACCAACCACCCTGATTCTTTATATAAATTTAGAAGTTCTTTTCTGCTTCTGCTGTATCCATGAAATTTGCCTTCGAAATTGTCTGAGGTTGTAGACTTGAATTTTTTAGCTACTTCTATAATAGGCCTAATAGCATTCTTGAACTGGGTAGTTTTAGTCATAAACGCTGAATCAAAATCTATTATTTCTTTGACTCCCTCTGATTTAAGATGTTTGAAAAAATTAATAAATTCATCATCATCCATTACGTAGGATGAACAAAAGAAAACAGCAATGTCAAAATTTGTATCTACTTTGCTTAATGTGTCCTTTGTAAAATCAAATTGTATAGTTAGAAATTCCGGAAAAAATTCGTTCGATTTTTCAACATAGAAATTATTAAACTCTGAAGAGACTATATTTTTATCTTTACTTAGAGAAAGATAGAGTAGATATTCTAATACGCTTGATCCAGAACCAAATGAAATAATATTTTGATATTTTTCTTCTTCGATTCTGTTTTTAAGAAATTCTAGCGCTTCAAATTTTGAAAAACATTTCGGTAAATAGTATTCAAGCACACTCTCTTTGGAGCGAAAAACAGACCTGCCAAGCTCTATTTCGATTAATTCTTCTGACTCTTTTGCAGTAAAAAGTTTTTCAGAATCTAGTTTTGTTAGCTCGTTTATGTCATAACTTTTAGTGTACAGCCTTCTTTTCATTTAAATTACTCCATAACAATAGTTTTAATAGTATACGTCCTTTTAAAAAAGAGTAAGCAGAACGGACTACATTGAGTGAATTTCATCATAAGCTAAGTCAGATTGCTTCCTCTATACTTAGTTCCGAAGTTGATAATGATTAGTTAAGTAATACCGCTGGGGAAGCATTATTAAAAGGGCAATTGCCTGGGGATATGTCGATGGTCCAACCATCCACATTGTCAAGAAAAGTACTCGAGCAAGCAATTGACCCATAGTAGCCCCTCTAATTCCTGGAAGAATCAAACTCAAGATGAGNGACATAAATACAATAAATCCTGCTACACCATAAATAGCCAGAATATTTAAATAAAACGTATGATTTGAGCTTCCCGATCCATCTAGAACAGCAAATTGTTTGCTCGCTCCAAAGATAGGGTTTATTAGCCACTGATTATAAACGTAATTTGCTTGGGCCAATCTTTGAGATGAGGAGCCTCCACTTTCCAAACGATCCGTGTACATTTCAATCTGATCAAAAAAGGTACCATCAAAATTAGTAATATCCATAGAAGTTAAAGCTGCTACGAAAACTGCTAGGAGTCCCACCTTCATTAAGTTACCAGAATATCGATACGCAATAAGCCCCAAAACGATTAAGTTCAATAAAGTAAATGTCATGTTTAAGTGCCAAAAAGAAAACACTAGGCATGCCAAACTTATTGATGTTAGGACATAAATTGTTAGACGCTGTATTTTGGCACTTCTATTAACCTTAATGACATCGTACAACTCATAGATTCTTAAAGAAAGAATACTTAATGTGGCCGACATGAAGCAAAGAACGTTACCATTTACTTCTAAGCCCATGTCTTCGGGCGTTATTCGAGATTGAATGATGCCAAAATCTAAAACTACTTTTATGTAGTAAACAATAGCTACAAACAAAACAATCCAAGTCAATAATAATATTTGCAGATAATCAGCCTCATTCTTAATCAGGAGCCAGAAACCAATTCCCAACAACAGGATTAGGTAAATACTTAAACCATGACTTTCTAGCTTACCCCCTTCAAAGATAATACAGTGAACTAGATAATAAATAGTAAAGGCAAGTATAAAAAAATAACTAGGAAACTGAGTAATTTTATACCTTAAATCGAGTGTAAGAAGGAAAATGCAAAGGACTGCAATTATGAAAATATATCTTCCGAAAAATCTTAGTTCTGGATATGACACAGACAAAACAAGTGAAACATAAGAAGAAATATAAGCAAGACAAGCAGCCCCGACAAAAGTCAGAGCACCTCTATAGGTTGGCATTAAAAACTTTATGCTAGCCATGTTCGAAATTTTCTTTTCTCTAAGGTGTATAGAGCATCAACCCAACCATCTAAATAAAACATCATTTCTTTAATACTGCTATCTCCAGAAACGCTATCACGTAAGACCAATAAATTGAAATCGGTATCCTTATTTCGCCCTCGAAATCCCGAATGTATATATTGAAATTTAGTTTTAGCTATATTCAAAGCGGCTCCACTAAAGCTTTTTAAGTTCCCAAAGGGGTAAGCAAAGTGCTTAACATTTATGTTTAGTTTGCGCTCAATAATGCGTGTACTTTCTAGCATCTCTTCAGCAAGCTCAATTGGGTCCGAGACAGTTGACAAGCGAGCATGAGTTTTTGTATGACAACCAATAGAATGGCCGTTATCAACTAACTGTTTCAGATCATGCCAATTCATATTCTTCCAGTGATTAGGAACTTCGCTTGAGCGCATCGAAGGAAAAATGTTCTCCGAAATAAAATTTCGGCAATCTTCAATTTTAGATAATCCTGCAAAATCTGAGACAATAAAAAAGATAGCTTTTATATCTTTTTTATCCAAAACTTGGGAAGCAATTTCAAAATTTGATTTGAATCCATCATCAAAAGTTAAGAGTAGATTTTTGCCAATAATGGGCTTACTTCCCTCCATCATAGCTTCAAATTCATTAGGTGTTACAAAGTTATAATCTTTGGATAAAAAATCAATTTTTTCACTAAATGAAATAAATTCGTTAGGTGCTATATCATGGAACAAAAGCACACGTAAGACATTATTATTTTTAGAATCCCGTAATATTCCATCAAGACCGAATTTTCTATACAGACTAAAGGACCAAATTAATAACTTTTTAAAAACTTTTCTCATGGAAATTATTTATCTACTCATTTTTTTATCACATGGAAAGAGTGTTGCCTCGCAAACCACCTCATAAATCCATTATTATTTGTCAATTTTGCATCTAACCTGCCCAACCAATGATTCTCTTTCCCCGGAGAATCTAGCCCCAAAGCTGGACTAAATAAATATTCAGACCAGCGCTCATCGACAATGTTTTGAAAGATTTTTTCCAAATGAAGTTTCTGTTTGGCTGAAGCTCTTGAAAGCCATAATTGACCATCCATCATATAACCATTAGTCACATACGTTTTTCTCAGCAACTTCTTTAAAAATCTGACTTGAGGCTGAATATTCAACGAGTAATTTGCAAATATAGCTCCCGGCTTCATCACTTTGTATAACTCAAATATTGCGCTGTCAAAATTTTCAATATGCTGAAGACACTGCACCGTCCAAATACCATCAAATAATTCAGAACTAAATTGTAAATTCGTCGCATCTCCATGAATTAAGCAAATATTCTTATTGATTAAATCTCCCAGAAGAGTCTTGGCATGCATCAGATTTGGACGAACAAAGTCAAGAATCACCACTGATACGTCCGGTCTAATTATATGGACATTTCGCCAATGCCAACCCCAACAACCACCAATATCTAAGATAACTCCATTATGTGGAATACATTTGAGAAAACTTGATATCTCCTTATCCATCACCGGAATTGAGTGACTTTTAGAAATCTTTTTCAAAAAATCACCTTCAACATTTTTTGCAACATTTGTTCTAAATGCAATCTCATCAGATTGACTAAAATCACTTATTAGGCAATCAAAAATTCCATCTGAACCTAATACAAATGGCTCAAGTGCAGAATTTAATACTTTATTGATAGTGAATCCTCCAAAAAGAATTATTCGGTTTTAAAAACCATTATAAGGAATATAAAGATTTATGGCAGTTTATGATCAACTAAGAAGTTTCAGTTATTGCCAGTGTAAGACACTTCCCTTAATCAAACTTTCACTTCGGCATTACTGTACGATTCGTCAATTTTGACTTTAGATACAATACCCATGTATAGGGCACAAACGTGGCAAAAAAAAGGAAAAAGTCTCTTATAGAGCTTATGTGGTGCAACATTAACGCTCGTGCGTTTTTAGTTTGTTTATTTCTCCAAAGGAATATTACTTCTGAACGCCGAACTAATCCTCTAAAAGTCTGCACGGCATCTGGAAAATTTTTTAATAAATCGCTTCTCGCTTCGATTTTAGTAAGCATAAGCTTCCTTTCATCAATAAATAACTCAGGTTTTGACCAAGTCCAACTAGCCTCATGCATCCTCCATTTTGATAAAGCTTCCTCTACATAATCAACTTTCCATTTTTCTGATATACGAACAAAAAAATCATACTCTTCGATTACTTCATAATCTGGATCAAACCAAACATCAAAATCAAATAAACATTCTTTCCTAATCACGACACTCTCTAGCGACATACAATATTTATTGAGCATTTCAGAATAACATAGCCCTCGATAAGGCTGTTTTAAATTAAATAGATGGGCTTGATCTCCCTCAGAATTAAAGTAAATACAGTCAGAATAAACCAGCCCAATGTCTTGATCTCGATTAAATACAGCAATTTGTTTCTCTAACTTTTCCGGTAACCAAATATCATCACAATCAAGGAATGCAATAAAATTACCTGATGCTTTTCCAAGAGCTCTGTTGCGGGCATCACCTAAAGTGGAGTAAGAGTCTGAAAAATAATACTTGATACGATTGTCGCGAAAAGTAGAAACAATTTTTCCAGTAGAATCTGAGGAATTGTTATCCCAAAATATGATTTCCCAGTTGATATAAGTCTGATTCAGAACACTTTCTATGGCCTCCTCAAGGTAGGCCTCAGCATTATGTGCATTCATAATTACACTAACCAAGCTAGTATCACGCATCTCTTAAATGCTCGCGCAATTCTGTTGTAATATATCTTACATCATCTCTAGTTAATTCTGGATGCAAAGGCAACGTCAGTAGCCTAGAGGAATACTCTTCAGTAATGGGTAAAGCTCGAATTCCTTTTCGATGAAAAAATGAAAGTAAATGATTCGGCTTGTAGTGTATTCCTGTTGGGACACCAGATTTAGAGAGAATATCCATAAGCTTAGATCTATCTACAGATGGGTCAAGAATTACAACGAATATATGTGGAACAACTTTTTCATAATCATGATTAAACAAGGTAACCAATGACTCCTCTGCAAGAATAGCAGAATATTCTTTCGCTAGTGACTGTCTTTTAGTTCTATGGTGATCAAAGTTTTTAAGCTGGATTCTTCCTATGGCCGCCATTATATCGCTCATGTGGTAGCGCCACCCCTGATCTAAAACATTTGGATTCCAGCTTCTTAATCCAGCAAATCTTCGCTCACTATCTTGCTCGACTCCAAGTTGACGAGCATCTCTTATCCGTTCTAGCACCATTGGATCATCTGTTACAATACAGCCACCCTCACCAGAGGTTATGTTTTTTATTCCGTCAAAACTGAAGCAAGCAATATCACCAAAGCTTCCAACTTTAGAACCTTTATATTCAGTACCAAAAGCATGGGCAGCATCCTCAATAACCCTTAAATCGTATTCTTCAGCAAACTTATAAAGCTCATCTAAATCTCCTACGCCACCGGCGTAATGTACAGGCATTATTGCTTTAGTTTTATCTGACACTCGTTGTCTCGCATCTATCAAATCAATGCAACCTGTATCCGGATCAAAATCACATGCAATAGGAATACCTCCCGCTGCTGTTATAGCTTGAAAGCTAGCTACATAAGTAAGTGACTGGACAAGAACTTCGTCACCACTTTTAATACCTATTCCTTGCAGAGCAAGGTGAAGTGCTGCGGTCCCGTTTACTATACAAGTAGCTGGCCTTCCAAAAAAACTGGTTAAGTCATTTTCAAAATCTCTAACTTCTGGACCCATCCCTAAATAACCTCGATCCAGAACAGACATGACTGCTCTTTTCTCTTCCTGAGTAATACACGATTTAGATAGCCTTAATTGTCTCATTTTCTATTTACCCATGGAGCTTGCCCCGAATCCCACAATTCATTTAAATATTTGTAATCTCGGACATTGTCCATACACTGCCAAAATCCTTCGTGCTTAAATGCACTCAATTCCCCGTTTTTTGCAGCTGTTTCAAGGGGCTCTGCCTCAAGTACCGTTGCATCAGACTCAATATATTTTATAAAGTCGGAATTCATCACAAAAAACCCCCCGTTTATCCATCCTTGAGAAGTTTGAGGCTTCTCCTTGAAAGATCGGACTTGAGAGCCATGAATTTCTAGCTCCCCAAAACGAGCACCAGGATGCACAGTAGTTACCGTTACCATACTATCATTTGAATTATGGTAGTGAACCAACTCATCAATATTTACATCCGACAAACCATCTCCATAGGTAAGCATAAAGCTCTCATTTCCAATAAAACTAGCAAGCCTAGCCAACCGGCCTCCTGTCATACTATTTAAGCCAGTATCTACCAAGGTTACTTTCCAATTCTCTTCTACACTGGACATGTATTTAATACTGCCTTTAGATAAATCGACTGTGAAATCAGAATTAACCGAGGAGTAATTCAAAAAATACTCTTTTATTAAATCTGATTTATACCCAAGAGCCAGAATAAACTCGCTATATCCATAGCTAGCATAATGACTCATGATGTGCCACAACATAGGCCTGCCCCCAATTTGAACCATCGGCTTAGGTATTTCTTGAGTGAACTCTCCCAGTCGGGTACCAAACCCCCCAGCTAAAATGACTACCTTCATAACATGCTCCTCCATAAAGCGTTACTTGGACTAAGTATATAAATTTAATGCCAAATAATATTAGGCATAAAGTCTAAATACTCATCTAATTTAAAAATTTAACTATGACGAACCAAAAGTAAGATAACTAAGTACTTCAAGGTCTGACTTTTTAAAATATGCTCGTGTATCAAAAACTATTTTATCTTTCATGGATATATTTTTTAAATCAAGATATTCAGCCCAAGGCGTTATAATTACAACAATACTTGCTGACTCCACTGCGGAGCGCCAATCCTCGCAAAAATTTATACGGCTAGCAGTCTCCCCAAACTCTTCTATGAAATTTGATACTGCGATAGGGTCATGGGCGCTGACTCTTGCATTTTCTTTAATTAGGCCATGTACAATTTTAATTGCAGGACTTTCCCTAACATCGTCAGTTTCTGGTTTAAAAGAAAGCCCCAGCACCAGAATCTTTTTACCGCTAAGGCCACCCAGTCTTTTTGCTAATATATTTACTAAACTGAACGGCTGTTGATCATTAGTACTTAATACAGCATTTGATATCGCCATCTCTAAACCCAACGTTTCTCCTTGGGACCTAAGTGCCTGAACATCTTTTGGAAAGCATGATCCTCCAAAGCCACAGCCAGGTCTCAAATAAGTTAAAATTTCTGGAAAAATCCTGTTTCCAGATTCATCTAGAGGAGACCACCTCTTATCTAAATGAAGACCTTTGACAACATCTTCGAAATCAATACCTCCTAGGGCAGAGGACACGTTCGCCAGCTCATTTATTATGGAAATCTGAGTCGCGAGAACGGTATTGTTTGCATACTTTAATAGCTCTGCAGAGCGAGTATTCATTTCTAATTTTTCAACGTCCCATGGTTTATATAGCTCCGCCAGTCTCGATAAAGTCTTTTCATCTTCGTAGCCAAAAATAATTCTATCTGGAGAGCAAAAATCCTCAATTGCGTTCCCCTCTCGCAAAAACTCAGGATTCATGCCTAGCCCAAAATCACCAAGTGTTTTCCCCGAAAACTTCTCCAACTCATTGCGAACGACCGTATCAGTAGTAGAGGGAATCACCGTGCTTTTTAAAACAACCGAGATATGTTTCTCAGAATTCTTAATATATTCACCTACGGATTGACAAACTGTTTTGATAGCACTTAAGTCTATAGCTCCGTCTTTGCTTGGAGTACCGACAGCAATCAAAACAATATCTGCCTCCTCGAGAGCAAGATCTAGGCTATTGGTGGCAGAGAAGTTCCCACTTGAGACAACTTTTTTAAGTAATTCTGGTAGTCCCTTCTCATAAATTGTTGGAATTGCTAAGTTAAGATTATTAACAATTTTTGGATTAAGATCAACGCAATGCACTCTGTGGCCTACCTCAGCCAAACAGACGCCTGAAATGAGTCCAACATACCCTGTACCGACAATAGCTACATTCATCATAAAGTTTCCTGGGACAGAAATTTAATATATCGATAAATCCCCTCTTCTACATCGATCACCGGATCATACCCAAGTTTAGTTCTTGCTTTATCAATATTTGGACTTCGCCTATTTGGATTATCCACAAGGTATTCTGAATCATCACTTTTTTGATACGAAACTCTTAAATCATTGCCCAAGATATCTTTAGCTGCACTTACGTAGAGCTTTGCAGTATCTTTCACTGAAATCTCAGGTTTTTCTGTACCTATATTGAAGTAATCATACTTACCATATAGTAAACACAAAAAGTAACCTACCACTGCGTCTGCCACATAACAAAAAGTGCGCGTAGGTTTTCCATCAGAAAGTATTTCAATATCTCGTCCGTTGATAACAGCATTGGCAAAATCAGCTGGTAATCTTTTATCTCCAAGCTTCATGCCTGGACCAAAATTATTAAAGGGTCTTGCTATTGTAATGGGGAGATTATATGTTTCTGCATAAATCCAACACAACGTTTCTCCAAATCTTTTAGATTCGTCATAGCATGCTCTTGGTCCAGCACAGGAAACATTGCCACGATATTCCTCGCTTGTTGGAATTTGATCCCCAGGTGGATCTCCATATATCTCGCTAGATGAAAAAAAGAGGAACCCTTTTAAGGCATCACTATTATAATAATCCAGTAGTTTACGTAACCCCCAAACATTAGCATCAACCGTTTCCAAAGGAAATTTCCTATAAAATGTCGGCGAAGCTATAGATGCAGCATGAATTACAAAACTCACCTCTGCTGAAAATTCAATTTTGCTCATATCATCAGATGCTATATCGAAATTGTGAATAGACAAAATCTTGTTATTATTTTCTTCTAAATGCACTAACCATTCTGGTTTTTCGATAATAAAATTATCTAAGCCAATAATTTTTTTAATTTTAAGCTTCTTTGCATATTTAACTAGATACTGCAACATGTAGAAGCCTAAAAACCCACCACATCCAGTCATAAGAACAGTCGCATTCTCAAATTTTTTTGAATCAGGTCCTAGTCGCGAGTGAATAAAGTTTAAGTCATCCGTTATAACTGAATTATTTTGATTCATTTAGTGTTTCCATATTCATTTGAATTGTTTCTATAATTTTGTAGATTGATTCCTCGTCTATATCACAAGGAAGATTAATCATGTTTGGCCCTGCTGCCTCAGAATTGGGGCACGAAGACCATTTGTAACCGTATGCCTCAAGATTAGCTTCACCCGAGATAATTGGCCTCATGAACCAAGTGTTACCTGTATCAATAAGCTTAGATAATTTTTCTCTTACCAACNCCCCCTTCGGCATACTCCAACAAATTCTTAGGGGAACTATGTCGAAATCATCGCGTCTGAAACTTGAGGGCAAAAATCGTTTAACATCTGTCTTATCCAGCAACAACAAATATAAATCTTTAGCTTTGACTCTTGTGTTTTGAACTTGAGACCATTTTTGTATTTCAAAAATACCTAATTGGGCTAAAAATGCAGGTAGTCTCGCAGGATATGGATAATTCATATGCCCTGGCTTTGAAGAGTAATCTGAAACAAGAAAAGAAGACTCGATACCAAAAATTTTCTTACAAAATACTTCAAAGTAGTCAAGCAATTTCATAAATGCAGATGGTCGCGAAGCCAACCAACGCTTAACCAATAATCTTCGCCATAGACTTTTTTGTTTGCTGACATTTAATTCTGGTGATTCATTTTGAATTTTTCTTATATTACCAATGATTTTTTCATTGTCTGAGTAAACTAATCCTCCAGTAAGAGTGCTCAGAGGCTTAGAGTGATCGGTAGAGAAGATTGCTACATCTCCAAAATTACCCAATATTTTTCCGTTTATCTTAGATCCTAAGCTTAGGGCGCAATCCTCGATAATAAAGATATTTCTCTGTTGGGCAAATTCAATAATCGGCTCAATATCGCATGGAATACCAAAAGAATGCTGAACGACTATTACTTTTGTCTTATCAGAAGTACGTTGCTTGATGGAATGTATGGAGGATCCAAAAGTATTTGGATCTATATCAGAAAAAACTGGTTTTGCTCCTACTTTTAATACTGCATTCACCATTACTGAGCATGTAGCCCCAAGTAAGATTACTTCATCATCATTAGATATCCCTAAAACTTTCATTATTGCATAGAACCCCATTCTTGCTGAAGCAAAAGACACGCAAGAACCCGAACCTATGAGACTCCCATAGGCAGCCTCAAACTGCTCTACAACTTGTACGTCACATTTACCAACTAAAGCATTTACAGCAGATAATTCATCTTCATCTAAATTACGATGGGATGCTAAAAATGTAAATTTAGGTGAATTCGAAATGTATGACAATATTTTAAATATTTTTTTCATAACCCAATATATTTTTCCAGGCAGATAAATTTTTATCTAATAGGAGGTAATCTCTAGAAATAACGTTATCACTTATCGAAGGACTGCTAATCAAAGCATCTCTTAACTCATTAGCAGTATTCACAAATGAAATTCCTTTAGAGTTACTAAGCACACTCTTATTGAGAAGTCTTGGATCTCGCAAAGATACTACTGTTAAGCCATAACAATGGGCATCTATCGCAGAAGCGCTGGTATTGCTTGTAAAAGCCACATCTGACCTTTGCAGAAGTTCGTTAATTGCTCTATCGGATATCTCATGGTCCAAATCTCTTAAATGAACACTATCCATAATCAAATTAGGGTGAAACTTTATAATAACAGTATATTTTTCCTTTATTTCATTGTAACACTCACTCAATAAGCTGAGCATTTTATCTGTATTACGGAAAATATGATCGCCCAATAATAGAAGCGTCTTTCGTTTATTTTTTATATCTCTTACCTTTTTTTTATTTTGCTTTGCATTCAAAAGGTAGTTATACCTAACAGCTTCTCCAATCAAAATTTCATGAGATGCATAGGGTTGTAGGAACTCATGACTCTCCTCACAAATCACTACAGACGCATCCGGTTGAGGTAAGCCAAATTCATTCTGAACGCTTCGTTTATCAAAAAACATACGTAAATTCCAAAATTGGATAGGTACATGCATGACACCGAGTAATCTTTGATGATCATACTTCCTCCATGCATAAATAAATCCTGATTCCCAAGCCTGATTCTCTTGCAGATAAAGACCTCGTTCTTTTTTCGGTGCAACTTTAAATGCTGCCTCAAATAATCTTAATAAAAGTAAGTTATTAAGACCAAAAATTCCAAAAAAAGAATTTAAATAATTCCTCCTTAAAAAAGGCCATAAAGGACCACAGATCTTGGCAAACCTCTTTTTCAATCTAAAACCGACTAATACAATTTTGAGCCAATTGATAAAAACACCAAGCACTAGTTGCCAGGTCAAAAACGAATTTAATGTAACATGATCAATTTTATCGGAATATTTGTTAAATTTACCTATAACCTTGGCGGCACTGCCAGCATCTGGAATAGCTTTGCTAGGAATGAACATATGTAATATAGCTAGATGTCCATCGTTCTTGATCATGAGTTCTGGCAAATTTTCCCAATATCTACTTAAATAAGCTCCATCATCCAATCGATCTTGGTCTAAGTTATCAGAATAACTAACACACACATTCTGAGCGCTAGAATTTTGCCACTCTTGAACACCCACACCACTGAGTGGCATTCGTTTAATAATATCGAACAAAAAAATTATTGGCGCGCTAAAAAAAATCTTCCAGGGCAAAAGATCTAATCTGTTTCTAAATCGCTCCCAAAAATCTGTGTTTTGAGACTCCTCTTTACACTCTAGTCCCAGATTTAGGAGGAATGGCTTGATTACGGCAACATTATTTCTGCCAAATCCACACATAACAACACTTGAGTAGTCTTTATCTTCTAACCATAACTTCAAGGCTAACGTTTTTACTATTTCACTATTATATGAGGACTTGTGGTCATCGCACTTCTCAGAGAGTTGCGTCAACCACCAAAAACTGAAACCCGGATCAATCGCCAGCAATTCCAATACAGTGCCACTCCCAGTTTCTTTGGTGCTTAAATTATATATAAACTCAAGATAACTTTTCTTTAACGCGTCTGCGTGTTCTTCAACAATTTGAGGAATGGAAAAAACTCTCTCTTGTTGATTAGGAGGCATGAACTCTGACCATAGCAATATATCTCCATCATGCTCATCCTCATAAGAATTACATAAAAACAATATGTCGTTTTTTGCGGCACTCAACTCTTTTTCCAATTAATGTCTACCCTTCTAAAAACTAAAACATTCTATTTCTTAGGTTCTTCTGGTGTAGCTAGCCAATATTTATGATGCTCAGAGTCACGTACTGATTTCTTTGGGGCTCCAACTATGACTTCAGCTTTTCTAATATCACTTACAAAATCTTTAAATTCACTAGTTCCAAGGTCAAGAGCTACATCATCAAAATGTGCCCAGGTAACCGAATCCAACTTAACATGTTTTTCAATCATGCGTGCTCCAGCAGCTACAGCCATCATGGAACACAAACTACCTACATCGTGACTTGAATATCCAGGAATAATATTAGATTTAGCTGCTAACTTGTTGTAATGACCAATGACACCAATTTGTGCATCATCCATAGGACAAGGATAAGCTGATGTGCACTGTAAGAGATATAATTTCCTGCAATCAGAAAAATTTTCTAATATAAAATTCTCATAGCTTTCATCAGTGTAGCCAGTTGAAATTACGATATCTTTCTTAAAGCTACTCGCAACATAGGATAAAAATTCCTTGTGCTCGGATATAGTAGATGGCAACTTTATTATATCTAGGTCAAAGTTCTCCATATATTCATAAGACAGACGATCGAGAATTGATACAAACCAACGAATACCAATCTCCCTACAATGGTTGTCTACCTCAATAAATTGATCTCGAGTTAATTCTATTCCATGCCTATAATCTCTGAATGTACTTCCAAATGGCGAGTCATAAGGCTCATCTAACTGTTTTTTTGAATAAAAAGTTTCCACATCTCGCTTTTGAAGTTTTACATAATCCGCCCCAGCATCTTTTGCCAATGTAATCATATTTAAAAGCTTACTCATGTCTCCTTGATGATTGGTTGTAATCTCTGCTACAACATCTACCCTTTCCGATGAGTCATCTATTTTTGTATTTCTTTGAATTTTAAATTCTTCACGGTTNGGTAATATCTTATTAAATTCATTTACAGAGTAAGCGCTGTAAGGCTTATTCCCGACATGATTAATTTTGATAGAGAGTCGGTGTTCTTGAGCTAAAATTTCTAGCAAGGCATTTTCTTGTCTGGACACTATGTGCTGACTATAGTCAGCAGTATGATGCTTGACCATTTCTATTTTATTTGTGTAGCCGGTCTTTGCAGAGAAGTCAAAACCTAGCAAAAAGCAATTTGGTGTAGTGCCATCGATCCTGCCTATCTCATCTGCAATCCGGAGGGCAGATAAAATAAGGTATTGCTCTAAATAAATCTTATCTGAAAAAAATCTATTAATCAGAAATTGAGCATTCTCTGGATTTGATGGAATAAATTCACATAAAACCTGAGGCACCTCATCAGTGATTTCTTTATCACTAAAGTATAAGTTACATTTGGGTTCATTATTTTTCAGAAAATCTAACACCCATGTATCATGGAACACACATATATCACCTGGAACTAATAATTCTGAATCATTCATATTTATTATTATAAAATCTTGGAGATTTGCGAGATTCACCTTGTCGATGGATATTCCTTTACCTATAATTGCGATATTTTTCGCTTGTTTTTGCTTAATAATTTCTTTTAAAGATGACATAACTTATATTTCCTCCTGATTAGAAATTCTGATTTTATATTTTTTTGTCGGAAATAAAATTTCGCCCTTATAGGGCATATCATCTACAAATACTTGACTGCCATTCTCCAATGCAAGATTAAGTCCTGGCAAAACATCCCAACAATTAACACCCTTCACATTCTCAAAGACTATAAATGATCCCTTCACNGCAGATAACGTGTTGTACATCGAGCAGCCAATAATTCGATATTCATAATCAGACTCTGGAAGCGATAATAAATCAGACTTCTCAAGGGAAGAGGACAATCCAATTATTCGTGATTTAAACTTAACAACTGGCATTCCTGACGTTAAAAATTCATTTAGTTCGGGCAAATATATACATGACTCTTCATGGAAACCCTTCGTAAAAATAGAGATTCCGACTCCCCACTCTTTGAGTCCTGAAACAAAATTTTCAGTACCATCAATTGGATCAAGGACCACATAAGAGCCTAGAGGATCCCATCGACAATTATCAAAAGGAGCAAGTTCCTCTGAAATAAGAATATGAGATGGTAATTTTAACTTGATTAAATCCAATACTATCGACTGTACTAGTAAATCACCTTCACTAACATAACTTTGGTCATCTTTACTTACAAAGTTTGTTCTTAGGCTTAGAATTTTGTCAAGTTGACTTTTTATCTCCTCAATAATTTCATTACAAATAGTCATCTACTAACTCCCTTGTATTTTCTACAAGTAATTTAACTAATTCAAAATCAAACTTGTTATCAATATCCAGACCGCATATCGGGTTTGTGATAACGGCTCCCACGTTACGCCCAAGAAAGTCTTCATCGAATTTATTTCCCTTAAACCGAATAATATCCGTACTGAATACCTTATAAGAACTGACCATATCTTGACGTCTCATCATGGACCTACCTTTATCTCTAAAAGTAGGTAACAACTTGTTGTGACTAATACAATACAAGCGATTCTCTGCTTCAACAACTGTTCTTGAAGCACTCATAGAGGGATTACTTACTAACATTTGGATGCAGTCGTCCACATCTCTAACACTTCTAAATACAAATGTTGGTCTAAGCCATACAACAAAATCTGGCTCTGGAATATCATTTGCGCGAAATTTATCTCTGAGATCTAAAAGAATATGTTGTTCCATTGCATTATCTGAAGCTGCGCTGGCTGACCTAAGAAATGGGACCTCTGCACCGCATTTTCTTGCTATATCACCATATTCTTCTGAGTCAGTAGAACAAAAAATTCGGTCTACATTAGCAAGTTTTTTTGCGAACTGAATGCTATAGTCAATCAGCGGACGGTTATTTATTTTCCTGATGTTTTTATTAGGTAATCCTTTAGAGCCTGATCTTGCGGGGACAATTGCATAAATATTCATTATTAATCCTTTGAGAATATTAATTTTTCAGAGTCAGCGCGGTTAGTCTAACTTTATTTAGAATTAGGGAACCCGTCGCATTAATTTCATCACGGCTTGATGATATGAGGCCTGGAAATGAAATAAAAACAATGATCATTGAAAATAAGTAACATAGAGTAGCAATTATCATTTCAGGAACTAAGCTCAACGAGAATACACTTGAAATAGCAAGCTTTGAAATAAAAGCCAGAGCCAAAACCAAGAATAAAACTATCACTTGATGTATGAGGTCAAACTTCACACCAAATTTTCTAGTAATAATATAAGAGGATGCAGTAGCATGTAAAAATCCCATCAATAACATTTTTATGGCGAGTCCTTTAGATTCTAGAGCCATACCAGGCAATGCATATGTAGCTGGAGCCAAAAGCAGGTAAGTAACCACAATACTGGTAACCATAAAGACATAGCCTAAATTTGCCTGAATTTTGACGTTTTCGGTTGCATAAAATACCGTTCCATTAATCTGGCCAAGGCATTGATATAAGGGATACAGCAACATTATAGTGAATGTAACAGCTCCTTGAGAGTAAGAGACCCCGAGAATTAGTGATAACACTTCCTCTGACCAAGGAATTATTGCTCCACCGATAATCGCACTTATCACAAACAGAATTCTAGTCGTTTTGGTGTACAAATTTTGCACTAGTGAAATGTTGTTGAGTTTATATGCTTCTGCGACCTCTTTCCAAAATACTTTAAGAATTGCAGCTGTCGCCAATAAGGAAACTGAAGATATTTGAAACGCAACAGCATAATAAGCCTGCTCTTCTGAACCACCCCAAATCTGCAGTAACCACCTATCAACAAAAACATAAAAAAAGCCAAGCCAAACATATGGAATCAATGGTTTGCAGTATAACCAAAATTCACGAAATACTGATTGAATCGAATCATCACTATCATTACCTTCTCCTGGACTGGTCACATACATTTTCGCTGCAATAAAACTCGCCGCAGTCCACTCAAGAATCAATACTCCAAATATAATAGGAAGTATAAGTAGGTCCCAAACCCATAAAGCAACAATAGTAAGCAAGTGAAAAACCGACATAATTAATGTCAATGACTGTACTCGTAAAGTTTGACGACTTGCCTCAGCCATCGACAACGCTATTTGATAAACTTGGTGCTGCATAAAAACCGCTATCAATGCTAATACAATCAGCGACCTGGACTGACCTTGCCATATCGAATTAATATATGAATCAGGAAGAATAACTGCTATAACTAAGACAGATAAAATTAGTTGAAATACAATCCAGAGTAAAAAAATATAAACAAACTTCTTACTCCGTGGCCGCTGAGATAGAAAAGTAAAAAAAGCTTGGGAGGCAGACATATCTATCAAGCCTCTTGCTGCGAGTAATGATGCTACTAAAAAAGCTAATACACCGTATACCTCAGGACCTAGCCATCTCGCGAGAAGCATTGCAGTCGAAAATCCAACACCTGCCCGGATAATGTTATAAATCACAGAAAAAGTAGATCTCTTAGCAGTAGAAGGTTCTGCAAAATTTATCACTATTTGGGCCTCTTTAACATCGAGAAAATTTCACTCAACTTTTCTTCTTTGTTGTGTATTGGTCTACTAAATTTATGACAGAATTGCACTCTTGCAGCTTGCACAGTATCTGATTTCCACCAAAGGTCAACGTCCTCCCACACTTCATTAATTTTTGCTGCAGCACTATCTGGCGACTCATGAAAAATACCCACTGATTTCAAAAGCTCATAACTTTCCATAGCCTCAGGCCTCAATTCCCAATGTCTAGGATTCCAAAATATGATTGTTGGAACATTCCACAATAATGACTCTAGGTATGTTGTTGCATTGTATGTAGCAATATATATCCTTGTTTCAGAAATAAGATTGCGAATACTCTTTTGTCCTTTATCAATCTTAATTTTAGGATGTCTCTCCCGCCATCGAGATTCCATATCCCAACCATAGTCTTTAACATATAGCCGAAGTAGAAGTTGGTCAAATACGTTTGAATTCAGAGCATCAACGAAAAGACTCTGTTCTTGAAAATAATCAAGCCATTGGTTGGCAACAGGTATCGCAAACATACGATAACTGTAACGAGGAATTCCACATCCAACGATTAGCGCTTTTCCAGTTGGATCATATTTAATTGGCGAAGTCAGCTCTGAAATATTACCAAAAGCAATAGTTTTTTTAGATTGAGATGCCTCCCAACCCCAGGTCAAATATTTATCAGATATTTTTATCTCATGCTCCTCTGTTGCACTAAATAGTCCCGAACCATAATGACCTCCATGTTGAGCTATTACTAATGGAGCTCTGAGTTCAGTCGCCTCAGCACACCAGAACTTAAAAAATTCATCAGAAGAATATCCATTAGTAGTAAAAATAAGTTTGGGGTGTTTAGGCAATCCTATGCTTTTAATTTTTGCGATTGCCATTGAGTAACCCTCTAAATATAACGTTGGAATATGTTCGATGACCATATCCCTAGCAATTCTCTCAAAAGCACAAGAATCAATATCGCTTGAAATGCTCCAATTTCGCATGGATTTATCTGGCTTTATGCTATCAAACGCATAAGACTTCCAAAACCTAGGTATCTGTCCTAACTTAAATTGTAAGCACAAGTTAGTAATCTTAGATAACCCCTGAATAACATAAAGACTCCGAGAATTAAGTATAGTTTTGGAATAATCTAAAAATTTCAATACTTTATCTTTAATTTTGGAAATGAGCGTCGGATTATCCTCAAGCTGAGATTCTATTTTTTCGTGCTTAATTTTTATCAAATTAAAAGATTTAAAAAAATATGTCTCAAGTAATTGAGAATAAATTGCCTCATTCCAATCGTCATCACAATATAAATTATTAAAATCAACCATGTCTCTTGGTATGATTTCTCCATATTTACGATCTAAAATATAACAATGCAATCGCTCACCACTTATAGCTACATTGTTTAGCGTCTGCCAACGATCAAATAATATTCCCAAAAAATAATTTAACCAGGGACCAATAATTATTCGCCAATAACGAATAGAATAATTCACAGAATGCATTTCATTGAGATGTATCGACAAATCACTAATAATTTTTTCATACAGTGACTGTATATATTTGTAATCCTCAAGAAGTTTATTGCGATCATCCCAATGGTACTTACAACAAGTTGAATTCAGCCTCATCCATTCATGTTTTCGACTATGTCTCTTACACCACTCGCCTAAAAACAATATGTCTGCATCAACTTTAGGCCAAGTTTCCTCTAAAGCAGTAGTTACAAGATAACGCACTAGTGAGCACTCATACTAGTTTTACTTGGGAAAAAATAGTAAACAATAATCATAAATAATTCACTCATTCCTCTTGAAAACAGCAATGGCTAATAAGAAAAATGAAAAGTGACCAACTCTTTAGAACTCAATAAAATTTTCCTTAGCAAATAACTGGATTAGAAATGGATTTGCTTATCACTGATTCCAGTTTTTGCTCGACATAACCGCATTCATTAATAATAGATCATCATGCTCATCAATCTCCAAACTTTGAATATCGGAAATCTTACACATTCCTATTTTTCCATGAAGCCTTGTACCATATTTTAAGAAAGTGTCTTTTTTGAATGCCCAAGCATTTCCAACCTCTCTTTTTCGCGGCTCTCGTTTCTGCCTAGGTAATCTCGGTTCAGCTATACTCTTTTCATCAAGATCGAGGAAAACACAATAATCATCAATATAAAAGCATGCACTATCGTTATCTTCAAGGAGCTTTATTAAACGACTTAAGTCGCTACTCTTTGTTAAAGGTGAGGTTGCTTGAACAAAAACAATTTTTTCTAAATCATTAAAATCAGTTTCTATGCTCTTTGTCGCATGAATTAATGCTTCTTCAGACGTAGAGAACGCGCCAGATAAATTCTCTGGCCTGTCAATAATTAATGTATCTGGATATGCTTTAAGTACAACTGATTTAATTGCTTCTGAATCTGTAGAAACGGCTACTAAATCTATTTCTGCAGTGCTATGACAAAAATCTAACGCATACTCTATTAATGGCCTTCCACCAAGATTTGATATGTTCTTATCTTTTATGCCTATAGAACCTCCTCTGGCGGGTATAATTGCAGCTGTAATAATGGGTCGTCTCCTATCTGTCAAAGTTTTCTGTCTAGTCTAAAATATCAGGTATACCTAAATTTTCTATTACCCTGTCTGATAAATCGAATAAGTGCTCATTATAATGTCTCTGCCTTAGCAAAAAAGGTATGTCGAGGGCTTTCGCACACTCTAAATCTGTAGATCTATCGCCGATAAAAAGCTCTTTCCTTGAAGCTTCAGGATAAGAGAGTCTAAATTCGTCTATCATGCCAGTGTTTGGTTTTCTGCATCTACATTTATGTTTAGCCAAATGTGGACATATATATGCCATATTAATTGGCAGAAACGAGAGGATTTTTTCATTGATAGATTCAATAAGATCTAAATCTATTAAATTACGAGATAGGTCTGGTTGATTTGTGACCAAAACTAAATTCCAATCGTTTATGAGGGGATTTTTTGCCAGAGCTGAAATATCAGGCGACACATTAAACTCAATAATATCTCTCGGAGATGATATCTCTCCTTGCCTTATGACAGCACGATTTAGAACTCCGTCTCTATCTAAATATAAGGTATTAAATGATTCAATATCACTATATTTGTAAATTATTGGTTGTTGCACAACAATTAAAGTTCATAGGCAGACTGGTTCGCATCATTGTAAAACATTTGAACAGTTTCTATTGAAAACTGTTCTGGTGTTTTACCGAACAAAGCTAACTTATTAATTAGCGAAGTTGGCATCGTGATTATGTCACAATTAGCATTACATGCGTTGACTGCATCATAAACCATTCTCGGGCTAGCCCACAAAACTCTGCATTTTCCCTGAGAATGAACCAAATCTGCAATCTCTCGAGTTATATCTACCGCATCTAAACCTATATCAAAAATACGCCCTGAAAAAACAGAAATTATCGATTTAGTATGATTAATATAGGGAAGAATCGAAGTAACTTGATCCTTGGTAAAGACAGCTGTTATATTTAGTTTTATTTTTTCGGATGCGAGTTCTTCTAACACTCGTGTAGTATATTCACCTTTTGTGTTTGTTACAGGAATTTTTACGTAAACACTATCACTTAACGCTCCTAATACCTTACCTTGCCGAATCATCTCATCATTGTCATCAGCAAACACTTCTAATGATATTGGAGTATCACCACAAACCTGAATCAGTTCTTTACAATGACCCAAATAGTCTGTTACACCCAAAGATCTAAATAAAGTAGGATTGAACGTTATTCCCTTTATAAGAGACATATCGAAACCATTTATTTCATCCATTGTCGGACCATCAGCATATATTTCAATTGGTAAATTCTTTTTCATTATGTTTTAAGCTCCTCGGCATTTCTTGATAATAGATCCAAAGTTTCGCATATACCATGTATTATCGTTATATGCGATTCTTGAATATGTGAGGTAGTGTCTGATGGCACAACTATATGCTCATTAGAAATTTTACTGAGCTCTCCACCAGTTTTTCCAACCAAAGAATATAGCTTCATACCGAGATTGATGGCTGCATCGGCAGCAGCCACTAAATTCATAGAATATCCCTTTTGTCTATCTCCGCCACCAGTTGAAATTAAAAAGAGTATATCGCCTGATTTACCGTGAGCTTTAACTTGGCGCTCAAAGTAAGTATCAAAACCGAAATCGTTAGCCCAAGCAGTTATGGCTGAGGCATTAGTGGTTAGAGAAAATGCTGAAAAAGGTCTTCTGTTTGGATCTTTATAAGTACAGGTCATTTCGCCCGCAAAATGTTGTGCATCTGCACTCGACCCTCCATTACCACCAATAAGAAGAGTGCCTCCCTTAAGTTGGCTCTCATAGATACCAAGAGCCATTCTACTTATCGGTTCAATATTATTCCGTATAGCATCAAGCGTGGTGCTACTCTGATGAAAATACTTATCTAACATTGAACTAATATCGTTGATATTATTTCTCATTTTTTAACTCCAAAGTCTTTTATTTTTGTATGATATTGATTAAATTCCAATCTGATCTCCTATCAAAAATGAGCCATTGAATTCAAACTTCCATTTTAGGGTACTATAACCCATTTTATGAACTTTTTCTCTGAACAAAATGGGATCTGAAGGAACTGCCATCATAAAAAAACCGCCTCCTCCCGCGCCAACTATTTTGCCACCAGGCGATCCAATTTTTTTGAATTTCAGGTATAAGTCATCAAACTTAGAATTGCTTATTTTTTTTGAAAGCTTTCGTTTAATTTCCCAATGCCTGTCCATTAATTGCCCTAAATTCTCAATATCGGCATTGACAAGATGTTCTATAGACCGTTTTCCAATATCTTTTATTTCATCATAGACGCCTACTATCGTTGATTGATCCGCAACTTCCTGTGATTTTATAATGTTAGTAGAGAATCGTTCTTTACCTGTATATATAAGGACTAGATGATCTTCAAGCTTAGTTAGATTTGTTTTATTTACTTCAAGTGGCATACATTTCACATCGGTACCTATATTAGAATGAATCATCTGTATACCTCCAATAGCAGCGATGTATTGATCTTGAACCCCTCCAGGAAAACCAAGTATTTCTCTCTCAATATGATAAGCGACTTCTGCGAGCTGTGTTTGCGTATATTCTATATTTAACATTTGAATCAAGGCCTTTATTAAGCCGACGATTACAGTGCTTGAGCTGCCAAGACCAATTCCAGTCGGGAGTGATGTGAACGTTGATATTTGAATACCATTTTTTATCTTAAAATATCTTAACGTTTCTCTTATTAGATCATTGTTTATTTCGTCAAGGTAATCACAAAACTGAACATCGGTTGTTTGAATTAATATTCGATCATCCAGAAATCTAGGAGAGACGGAAACTGTTATATATTGATCAATCGCAGCAGTAATTAGTTGCCCACCATATGCATTCGAGTAAAAAGGTAAATCCGTGCCTCCCCCTCCTAGCGAAATTCTATATGGTGTTCTGGAAATAAAGATTTTAGCCATTGTCTAAATGTTCGCCCCTAAAGCTTCATTTATCTCACTTAACAAAAATTCATTAGTTGCAACAACACCCAAGTTTTCTCTAGTGGGTGGGAATAAGTTACCACTAAATAACTTAATTTGCCCCCCAGCTGATTTAATCATTAACGATCCCGCTGCTATGTCCCAGATCTTATCATGCGGATTAATGTATGCATCTAATCTCCCGCAAGCAACATAGGCAATCTCTAAATTCGCAGACTCAATAACATGCAGGCGTCTTGTCATTGGAGGAGCCAATTTGTTGATAAGTTTTGGTAGATTAACATCTTCTCTATCCCAATCTGATTGATTACAATTTAGCGAAACTAAGGACTTGTTTAACTCAGCAACCCCAGACGTAGCGATTTCCTCTCCATTTAAAGTCGCCCTATTCCTATCA
Source organism: Gammaproteobacteria bacterium (assembly GCA_002710265.1). Classification (GTDB taxonomy): domain Bacteria; phylum Pseudomonadota; class Gammaproteobacteria; order Magnimaribacterales; family D2472; genus SAR86A. The sequence goes on from PAJW01000007.1 coordinate 72,392, forward strand.
GCTAAAAATAGCTCGTTATGGCTTGGATCATAGATTCCAGAATATAAGACACCTTTTTTATCTGCAACACTTATTGCATGAACATAGAAAGGAAATCTCTTTAGAAAATTTGTACTTCCACAAATTGGATCAATAATCCATAGGTATTTATTGTCGCTATCAAAATCATTGAAGTTATAGCCTTTGTTTTCCTCCTCACTCAATACAAGGTCTTCAGGGAAATATTCTTTAATAGCTCCTATTATAAATGTGTTTGCCAATAAATCTGCTTCAGCAAGATAACCCTTTTCGTAGGAATACCGAGCGCTAAAGTTTTCGTTAGCCTTAATATGGCTAGAAACCTTAGGAAGAATAGTTTGAATAAATGTTTGTCTATCCATATCTAATATTTTTTTTCAAAAATCAGATAATTCAAGTATTTTGTTTTTGGACAGATCGCTCTTGGCTGTTGAACCTAGTATATTGTAAAATTGATCAGGCAATAGACCACCTTCTTTTTTGGTTACGACAGTTGTCAACATTTCCTTGGTTATCTTAGCACCCTTTGCAATGTCCGTGGCCGCAACTATTCTTTTTGATAAAATTGAATGTAGTGCGAGCTCAGAGGGAAGAAAATTCTTTTCTGAACGCCCTAGAGCAGAAACAATTTTTTCACACATTCCGACTAAAGTCTCAAACTCACTAAACTCTAGGGAGGCTGCTTGATCAGGCCCACTCATTTTTCTACTGAGACTTACATGTTTCTCCACAACATTGGCACCTAAAGTTACTGCACCAATCGTTCCTTCTACACCAACAGCATGCCCTGAGAAACCAATGTCAATGTTAAACATATTTTGCATTATTGGTATGCACCTTAGATGTTTATCCTCTATTGGACTTGGGTAAGCTGATGTGCAATGGAGAAACATCATAGGGCATCCTGCATCATCAAATATCTTCTTTGTAATGCTCATCTGCGAGTAATCAGTCATTCCAGTACTAACAATTGTCGGAATCATTTTACTCGCAATATACTCACAGAATTGGTAATTGGTTGCATCGATGCTTGCAAGCTTGAGAACTTTAGCTTTATTCTCTGCCAGAAAATCTACACTCTTCTCTTCCCATGGACTCACAATAAAATCAAGACCAATGGACTCAGAATATTCCCAAAGTTCAAGCACTTGTTCGTCTTCGAATTCCAGCCTTGAATCAGGATATGACCAAGTTCCAAAAGCCCTATTTTCAGAGGGAAAATCATTTTCATCTTTACTAAGATATCCAGTGGGCTCTTCAACTTCTACACCAGACAAGAGCAAAGCTTCAAAATTGCGTTTTTGAAATTTAACTGCGTCTGCTCGCGCTTCTTTAGAGGCGTCTATCATTCGTTTGGCTAAGTCCATATGACCGTTATGATTGATTCCAATTTCTGCAATAAAGTATGTAGCTGGTCCTTCTTTGAGGTATTTTTCTTTAAAATTCATATTTCTTATCCTATTGTGATTATTCAAGTTAAACTTCCAATCAAATCTTTTTAAGCTTAAATTAATGTGAGTGGATTAAAAAAGAGAGGAGTATACTCAGCATTTTAAACTTAGTCCACAGATTTTATAAATGCAGGCCACACTCTTTAGACTCATTAAGCTTACACAAGTCTAAATAATCAGCGTTAACTCTCAAATTNTTATCTTTAAGTAAATTTTGAACCTCTAGCCTGGACCAAGCAAATAGTGGAGATAACTTAATTACATTCAAATCTGTAACACTCATAAATTGAACTTTGCCACGCGACTCTGTCTGATCTCTCCTTATTCCCGATATCCAAATTTTAAACGAATTACTTTTAATATAGTCAAGTAAAGGCTCACGCTTTAAATTTCTACATATTGATTTACGCTTATCTTCATCCAGCGCAAAAAAATCTTGACCACTCAATTCACTCTCAAGCCAATGAGACCTATCTACAACCTTTAAGTCTATATGAAAATTATTAGTCACATAGTCCATTTGTTCTTCGACACCATTCTCTGACAAGTTTGATCTTATGTACAGACACCTCACAGGAACGCCTAGCTCGGCCATGAGGAAAAACAATAATGAAGATTGGTATCCAAAACTAGTAGTTAGAAAAAAATCATTTCTTCCCTTCAAACAGAAATCAATTGCCGATAAGGTATTGTCAATTAACTCTTTAGTTGCCATGAATTAAAAATACTAAAAAATTATCAAGTTTTTTCACTAAAAGCATAATGCCTTATAAGCACTAATACGACACTTAACATCCCACCTATTAGCGCGATGAAGATACAAATTAAAGCTCGATTAGGTTCTGACTTTAGTTCCATTACCGCAGGTGGATCAATGTAATCAAAAACGTAAAATTGATTGGCCTCTATTAGAGTCAACTTTTTAGTTTCTTCTTGCAGTAACTGAGCTAAGACTTGATTTATTTCAGATAAATCAGTCATTGAAATTTGCTGATTAAGATAACTAACAGACTTTTCTGACTCTGATTTATCTTTTTGCCTATAAAAACTATTAACTTCATTCACAATTAACTCAACCCATTCCTTTGCTATAAATGGTGATTGATGCTTGATTGATAGGGTGATAAAGCCAGTTTTTTTATCTTCACTTAAACTTAAGTGTTTGGTTATAAATACTTTAAAGCCCTCTTGAGCGCTTGGTATTTGTTGCCGTGGATAAGAATAATCCCTAATCCAAGTATTGGTGTTCGTGTCGTAAATGTTGTCATCAAAAATTACTGTATTTGTTTTAGGGTTCCAAGATTTAAAGGCCATAAGATCTGGCAGATAAATATTTGTCATGATATTTTTTTTAAAGAAATTCAGAGATTTAATCTGTTTTATTGCTTTTGGAGCATTACCCTCATCAACACTAGAAAAAAGGTTTATCCCAGCAGCCCCTGCAAGATTGCCGTAATTTCCATAAGCTCCAGCAATGTTATTAGATGGGTTAACAGGAGCTAGCAAAGCTTTAGATTCATATATATTTGGCAAGGAGAGGCTGTAAATAACGGCAAAAATCGATGCAAAAGCTGTTACAGAAACAATAATCCATTTTCCTCTAAATAAAATATAAAAAATTTCTAGAAGATTTATTTCGACATCAAAATCATTAGGATGTTTACTGGTGTATTTATCTTGCATAAAAAATTATTAATCTATATATGAGTTAAGTTTATCGTATTCTTGTTTCTTTTTGATAATAAATTGCTTAGTTATTATAGCTTTTTCTTGAATACCCTTAGGAGTTAAAATATATGCATAGTTTATCTTTTGTGTTGATTTACTAAAGTTATCTATTTTAATAAATCCAATATCTATCAATGCTTTAAGACAATAATTTACCTTTCCTATGCTTAAACCAGTTTTTTTAGCTATTTGTCTTTGAGATGCATTGGCATCACGCTCGATAATGTGCATAAGATCTAATTGATCTTCTGTGATTCTTTGAGATTTCCTCATAATAATTTATTACTTTTCAAGTAGCTATTTACATATAAAAAAATAATTGGAATTAATAGCTACCGCACGGATTTCAACTAAATGATTTAATTAATAGTACCGTTCAACTATTGAACAATTATAATTAACGAATATTGAATAAGCAATATATTTTAAAAGGTAAGGTGGTTTATTGGGATAGAAACTCTTCTCATAGAGCCAAGAAAAGTTAGAAGGATGCCAGCTCTTTCTTTAGATGGAAGAGAACAGATTTTTACCATGCTTCCTTTTAAAGAGCCCTTTGAAATAATAGCGTCCTGCCCTACTTGAATTTGTGGAGCCACTGGATTTATTTTTGAAGTTTTTTCTGCCACTTGCATACTTTCAATTTCGTCATTAGACATGCAGGAGATGTTATCTCCAAATTTTATAATATTTTTTATACCCATCGTATATTTAAGAGTTGTGTAATTTTCTAGACAAGTATTAACAAAAATGTAACCAGGAAAGAGTATTTCCTCTTTTGATTTAGAATTAATCTTTTTTGTTGTTATTTTTGGCAAATAATAATCAAAGTTTTGATTTAATAGATTTCTTTCTAGTCTTTTAACTTCATTACTTTTATATGAAGCAATAAGCCATTTTTTTTTCATGATACTCTGTGGTACCCGAGGCCGGACTTGAACCGGCACGATATTTCTATCGAGGGATTTTAAGTCCCTTGTGTCTACCAATTCCACCACTCGGGCTAAATAATAAATTACTCCTTATCAAAATTAATATTTTGTTCAGCTTCTCTCGAAGTTAGCTCATTATAATGTGATCTTATAGTATTATTAGTATTAATTACCTCATTTAGCAGCTTGAATTCAGCTCCAATTTCACTTGAATATTTTAGTAAAGCTTTAGTATCTTTAGGAAAACAAGGTCCGCCAAAGCCTTTTCTTCCATCTGGTCCAGGAACTTTCATATGTGAGTCTCCAATTCTAGAATCTATAGATAAAGCACTTGTAAAATTCTCCCATGTATCATTCGTTTTAGAATTGTCGAATATTTCTTTTAATTCATTGAAGAATATTACTTTAGTAGCTAGAAAGGAATTTATTGTATATTTTATCAATGATGCAGATAGAGCGTCATTAACAAAAGTATGATTTTTATTTTTGCATTTAGTGTACTTTTTATAAAAATCCGATAATTTTAAACAATTATTATTATCTCCACCGAATAGTATTAAAGATGAGTTAATAAAATCCTCGTTAGCCGAAATCTCTCTTAAGAACTCAGGGTTTAAGATTAAAGATTTAGATTTCTTTAAGATAGATTTAACATGTAAAGGAAGTACTGTGCTTTTTAAAACGACAATAGCATTTTTGTTGAAAAAATTAATTTCGCTAATTACATTATTTACAATGCTTATGTCTTGAGATCCGTCATCGAGCATAGGGGTTGGAACGCATATAAATATAAAATCGGGATTAAATGATTCTAAATCTTTTATGCTAGTGTTTCGCTTAGGATCAATAATACATATATCTACTTCGTCAGCAATGCCATTACAAAGTGCTTTTCCAACAAATCCGTATCCAACTATCCCAACTTTCATATTATTTTAATTTTAAAGTTCACCTTTGTCTCTAAGCTCATTTCTTATTTTTGTTGCACTAATATTTGTAATTGCTTCTTCAAAACTTTCTTCCTCAAATACATAACCCACACCTCGACCATAAGTAATATTTACAATATTAGGAACAAGCATAATTTCATATTCCTTACCTCTTTCAAATCCATCTACTTGAAGAGCAACCTCTATATTCTTACAAACAGTATCCCAATCAAAGGGATTATCATCCTGACCATCTCCACCCGAAGCGCCTTGAACATCTCTAACTTGAATAGCTACTTGGCCAGTTTTTGCAACACATCTTTTAAATAGGGCTTGATGACCATCATGCCATGGCTGCCATCTTCCAAGCATCTGTACTGTTGGTTTTTTCCAATCAAACATTAAGAATCTCCATTTATAATATCATGTGCAATATTTATGTGATTCTTATCATTCCATTCTTTAATATGATATGTAACATTCTCTGGTTTTTGAAACAATTTATTAGTATCAGCAAATCTTCCTTCAGAAATAGTATCCATCCATATTGTAATATCGGCATCAAAATTAGCTCTGGTTTCTTTGGTAGGACATACAAAATCACATATTACAAAGCGTCCGTGCTTATTTTCAAAGTCTGCAAAAGCTCTCATTCTATGGGATTGTCTTGATCTTCCTTCATCAGAAAAATCCCAATCATTTGCCATTTCTCTGACTTTGTCAGCATTGTACCAAGCAGCTCCTAACAGAGGTACAAGTCTTTCAGTCAAATATGTTTTTCCAGATCCCGGGAGCCCCATTACTAAAATTTTCATTATATTTTCCTTAATATCAAGAATTGTATTATATATATTTAAAGATATTAGTTATTTAATATTAATTTTTATTGGAGGCTGAATCCGGAATCGAACCGGAGTTAACGGCTTTGCAGGCCGCTGCATAACCACTCTGCCATCCAGCCTAATTAAGCAACAGTATTGTATACAAGTAATCAAATTATAAGAAGCTATTTTTTGAATGTATTTAGAGAATAGATTAGACCAGTATGCATAGTCACAATAAAAGACATCAATAACATAACATCTGCGATTAGTACTACGAACATATTGTTTAATGATATACCTATGAGATAGGTACTAATTGTAAATAATTGAATTGTGGTTTTGATTTTTGCTAAGAAAGTAACTTTAGTTGCATTAATATTTTGTTTTCTAGCATTAAAATCTCTTAAAGCTCCCACCCATATTTCACGAGTAATAATGGCAGCTGAGAGAAAACCAATGTAGTAACTTGTTAAATTTACTGCAATTGCAAATAACAAGAATACTATAAGAATCTTATCAGCCACTGGATCTAATATTTCTCCAAGTTGTGATACCAGATTATATTTTCGTGCTAGATAACCATCAAGATAATCAGTAATACTTGCAATAAAAAATAGTATGAATGCATACCAATACAATTCAGTTCTAGTTATGAGAACAAAAATTATTGCTCCAAAAACCATTCTAGATACTGTAATAAGGTTTATAAATAAAGACATTAGCTTTTATAAGAAATTATTTCTTTAGCTATTTTCTCATTAATACCCTTAATAGTCATTAACTCATCTAATCTAGCTGATTTGATACTTTTAGTATTCTTAAATTTTTTAAAAAGATTATTCTTTGTAATTGGTCCAATACCAGCAATTTCATCAAGAAAAGACTTTTTGATACTTTGTTTCTTCTTTTTTCTTTGAGCATTAATTGCAAACCTATGCGATTCATTTCGCATCTCTTGTAATATTAAAAAAGCTTTTGAGTTTTTATCTATTTCCAATATACCCTCATTGCTAATTAATGTTTCATTAGCCCTGATACGATTTAAACCTTTGGCAATTGAAATTACTTTAATATCAGAATGAATTGATTCTTTTAAAACTGATTGAACAAAATTAAGTTGATTTTTACCACCATCAATTAATAATAAATCTGGCTTTATCTCAGGATTATCATAATATTTAAGCCTTCTTTCAATGACATGCTTTAGAGAACCAACATCATTTCCTGATAGTTTGCGTGGAATATTAAATAATCTGTAGTTATGTTTTTCTGGTCCTAAATTAGTAAAAACAATACATGACGCTACAGCATTTTCACCTGAAATATGGCTAACATCATATGCTTCAATTTTATTAATTTCTTTTTGTCCTACGTATCCAGAAAGCTCATTTAATGCAAATGTATATTTATCTTCTTTACTAATATGGTTTTGGATTACTTGTTGAGCATTAAGTTTGCATAAGTTAAATATTGGTCTAATAGATTTGCTAGGTGAATGAATTATTCTTACTTTTTTTTTATGTTTTGTTATGAACATATCTTCAAGAATATTTTTATTCTCTAATTCATAAGCGCATAGAACTTTTTTTGGAATATCTATTTGGTGTTCATAAAAATTAAATATTGCGCTTTGGTAAACTTCATCAAGAGAGCTATAAAGTGCTTGTTTGATCAAATGAGTCTTTGTTCCTCTAATTTTTCCATTTCTTACAACAATTATCGAAACTCCCAAATAACTCATTTCTGAACTTACAGAGAAAATATCAATATCATTTGCCATGGTGACAACTGATTGTTCCTCTTTTAAAATTTTTAGCCTTTTAAGACGATCTCTAATTTCAGCAGCTTTTTCAAATTCTAGCTTGGATACAGCTTTTTCAATATCACTAGTTAATTTTTGTACGGTTTTGGTATCTGAAGATGTTAAAAAAGATTTTGCACTAATAATATCCTCAAAATAATCGGTTTTATTTATTTCTTGGATACAAGGAGCGGAACATCTTTTCATCTGAAACTCTATACATGGCCTTGTCCTGTTAGCGAAAGTATTATCACTACAGTTTCTAATTTTAAAAATTTTTTGTATTTCCTTAATAGATTTTTTTACGGCCTCAGAACTCACGAAGGGTCCAAAATATTTCTTATCAATACTTTTTTTGGTTCTCTTTGAGTAAATTCCAGGATATTCATGATCTAGTGAAAAATATATATAAGGGTATGTTTTATCATCTCTTAAAAGTATATTAAATTTTGGTTTATTCTCTTTTATTAAAGATTGTTCCAATAACAAAGCCTCTACTTCATTTTTAGTTGTAAATGTTTCAACTTTATCTGTAAGAAACTTTATCTGAGAAGTCTTTCTATCTTTATATGATTTTCCAAAATAAGAAGATACTCTTTTTTTTAAATCTTTTGCTTTCCCTATATAAATAATTTCTTGTTTATTAAAGAATTTATATACACCTGGTGTATTTGGAACTTTTTGTAAATCTATCATGTACCGTTTTGCTTAAATTTATTTTGAGTCGTAATAATCTACTCTCTCAATATCGTCTTCAATAAGAGCTTCGCCATATTGAATTTCAATAAGGTGGCAACGTTTATCAAATGGATTAGTGATTTGATGCCATTGTCCAACAGGAACAAAGTAGTAATCAAATTTCTTTAATTTAATATCCTTTCTATTATCTGGATTATCTTTACTATAATTCACTATACATGCGCCTTTGCTGACTAACCATATTTCAGATCTTTTAAAATGCTTTTGAAAACTCATGCCTTTACCAGGATCAACAATCAGTTCTTTAACCTTGATATCATCAGATTCAAACAAGTTATAAAACTCTCCCCAGACTCTGTCCTCATGATAATACTNCCATTCTTTAAGAATCCAAGATGAGGAGTTTTTCTTATCATCGCCGCCAACACTGAATATGAAATTAATTCCTTTGACTGACATTTCAGGAATATTGTTTTTATCTCTATCACCACCATTAGCAAAATAAATTTCATCTTCCTTATAGATATCTTTAACTTTTTCAAGAGCGTGAATGCAACTTCCAATTTCATCATCTTTAAAATCAATTACTTGATCAACATACTTTAAATTTTCAATGATTAACTTTCTTTCAGAGAAAGGCATGAAAAATTTACCTTTCTTTTTCACAAGCCAATTGTCGCTATTTAAAGCAACTATAAGCTTGTCACCATGATTTCTAGCATCTTTAAAGTAAGAAATATGTCCAGAGTGCAGTGGGTCAAAACCACCGCTTACTACTACAACCTTCATTAGGTAATTATATTCTATCTATTCTCTTTGATAAATTTTCGAGTAAAGTTCTTACCAGCATGGACCCCAAATTGATCAAAAGGATTAATTCCTAACATCATGGCTGTTATATATGTCCTATATTCCCAAGTAGCTATCAGATAACCAAGAGAGTATGGGTCTAATTTTTTTAGGAGGAACAAATTGACAGGAGCATTACCATTTATTTTCTCATTTTCATTTAAATTTTTAGCGCCGCTTGCTAAAAGCTTTGATTGAGTGATTGCCTGAGCATATGACAAGCTTGTCGTATTTTCAGCATCTACTATTATATCTGTGCAAATTTTGTGAGTACCTTGATGTAATAATTGAAAATAAGAATGTTGAGCAGTAGGGCCATAACCTCCAAAAATAATTTGTCCTGTATGCTTATATTCAGAATTAGAGTCAACTGGTTTTCCTAATGATTCCATTTCTAATTGTTGAAAATAATTAGGCAATGAGCGTAAGTTCCAGGTATAGGATAGAATTGCTCTTGAATTCATACCTTTATCATTAAAAAATATATCGCTAAAAGATAAGACTTTAAGAAATTTTATATATTCTTCACTGTCTCTTACATCTATATCAGCCTGGTAACCTCCCTTTGCAAAATTTTGCGCATCTTCATTACACAAATGATATTGAATAATTGGTGACCATATAGAATATCTACCTCCAATTTCTTTATCAAATTCAATAACTTTATTGATACCATATTTCTTAGCCTGCTCAGAATTTGCTGTTATTGCAACAAACTTGCTTTTATCGCCAGACCAATTAAAAGCCATTTTTAAGCTTTCAATTGTTTCGTCTGTAGAGAACGATTTAGATGAAACTACAAAAAATGTATTTTCAGGTTCTAAAAATTTAATTTTGTTTTCAAATTCAACAGGGTCTGAGCCAGTGACGAAATCATAGTTAGTTTTTTCAATTTTTGAAAAATCTATAAATAATGGTCTATTAAAGCTTTCTAGTAAAAGTTTTGGGCCCTCATAAGACCCTCCGATACCCAACGTAATAATATTAATTTCTCTATAACCCCTTTTTATGCAATCGTTTATGTGTGGAATTAAAAATTCTTTTGCTTCAACATTTACAATTTTTCTGGTTTGCATATTTCTTCTATAACTGGGATGAAATGCTGCCTGCTGCTCTGTATTATTAACAATTTTTCCATCAATTAAATTATTTATTTTCGACATTAAGTTTAATTTTTCTGCTCTTAAATTAAATTCCTCAAAGTGTTCGGTTGTAAACTCATCGATGTAAGACACATAATCAAGAATTTCATTTTCAAANTTATAGTTTTTAGACATTTATTTATTTACTGGATACTTGTATATATTTCATCAAGGGCTTTGCTAATGTCAGGTGCTGATGTTATTGGTCGCCCAATAACCAAATAGTCTGCCCCTAAATCAATTGCTTCTTTTGGAGTCATTACTCTTTTTTGATCATCATTTAAACTTTGAAGTCTGATTCCAGGCGTTATTGATAGTAAATTTTGCCTTCTTTTGACAAGCTCTAATTCATAAGGTGAACAAACTACACCATTTATTTCTGCTGAAACAGCTAAATCTAACATTGTGTTTACCTGCTCGGGTGTAGACCTATTGTAAATATTTTTTGTATCCTGATCGCTGAGACTTGTAAGAGCTGTTACTCCAAAAACTTTTATTTTAGTGTTTGAAACTGCTTCCATGGCCGCTAACATCATATTTTTACCACCAGAGGTATGAATTGTAAGCATTGATATCGGTAACGAAGTTAGGCCTTCAATAGATTTCTTAACAGTATTAGGAATATCATGCAGTTTTAAATCAAGAAATATTTTAAAACCTTTCTCTGCCGCATAGTGTATTAACTTATGGCCGCTTGAATTAAATGCAACACTGCCTATTTTTACCATACATTTTTTAGAATCAAGATTGTCTATGATCATTGAAGCTTTTCCGAATTCAGAATTATCTATAGCAGTAATTATCATTTTTTAATTAATTTTTTTGAAGGCTTGAAATGCATTGTTGCAGTCTCTCCTAGGTAGGACTTTTCTTTTGTTTTTGGGTTTATAAATCTTCTTGGTCTTATAAATTTTTTTGAAAATGTTCCAAGACCTCGAATTTCTACTTTATTGTCTAAAGCCACAGACTCAATAATTGACTGCAATATGACATCTATCGCTTCGGAAACTTGTAAATTTGTTAAGCTAGGAAATTCTTTTCTAAGAGATGATTCAATATCTGATTTGTTAAATGTATCTTTTTTTAAATTATTCACTCAATTTTAATGAAATTCTTTCTCTTTCAGCATCAACTGCAAAAACAATACAGTCAAGTTTTTGACCATTATTAAATTCTTCAAGTGCTTTACTAGCATCCTCATCATCAGTGATGTCAGAAAGATGAATTAAGCCATCAATATCTCCCTCTAATCCAACAAAAATTCCAAAATCAGTGATAGATTTTATATTTCCTTCAACCTTGTCTCCAATTCCATGCTTATTAGCAAATTCAGTCCATGGGTTTGCCTTGGTTTGTTTCAAGCCTAGTGAAATTCTCCTCTTTTCGTGATCAATTTCTAAAATCATAACCTTTATCTTTTCTTCCATTTCTACTACTTTTGATGGATGGATATTCTTACTAGTCCAGTCAAGCTCAGACAAGTGAATAAGGCCTTCTATGCCCTCCTCAAGTTGAGCAAAACACCCATAATCAGTAATGTTAGAAACTTCAGCCTCGTAAACACCCCCTACAGAGTAGTTTGATTCAACATTTTCCCAAGGATCATTTTGAATTTGCTTAAGTCCCAGTGAAACTCTAAGTTTTTCTTTATCAAAACTTAAGACTTTTACCTCAATTTCTTCACCTAGATTTAAATGTTCAGCTGGGTTTGTTACTCGAGACCATGAAATGTCCGTAATGTGAAGAAGGCCATCAAGACCACCTAAATCAATAAATGCTCCATAGTCTGTGATATTTTTTACTATTCCAGTAACTATTTGACCTTCTTCTAGATTTTTTAAGAGCTCAACTTTAACAGCAGAGTTATTTTTTTCGAGAACTGCTTTCCTAGACAAAACAACATTATTTCTTTTGTAGTCAAGCTTAATAACCTTAAAATCTTGGATAGTATTTTCTATATCAGGTGCCTCTTTAACAGGCCTGACATCAACAAGCGAACCCGGAAGAAAAGCTTTAACAACTTCAACTTCAACAGCAAAACCACCTTTTACTCTATTGTGAATTTTCCCAGTTACAAATTCACCAGTTTCAAGAGCTTCCTCAAGCATTTTCCAAGTAGAAATCTTTCTTGCTTTCTCTCTTGAAATTCTAGTTTCTCCATATCCATCTTCGACAGCCTCAAGAGCAACCTCTACTTCATCACCAACATTGATTTCAACTTTTCCTTCATTGTTCCTAAATTCGTCTAGAGATATGACTCCTTCTGACTTGAGTCCAACATGAACAGTAACCCAATCATTATCAACATCGAGAACAACCCCTGAAACAATTGATCCTGGCTGCATATCAAGTGTACTTAAACTTTCATCTAGAAGTGCTGAAAATGATTCTGACATTTATATATATTCCTCTTTTACTAAATTTTTTGCAAAACTAATTACATCTTCAAGTGACATTTCAGATGAATCAATTATATGAGCATCATCCGCTGGCAAAAGAGGAGACAATTCTCTTGAACTATCTTTCAAATCTCTTTGCTCAATATCTTCAATCAGAGCGGGCATATTAACTTCTTGACCACGATTCTGCAACTCTAAATACCTCCTTTTTGCTCTTACTTCTGCTGAAGCAGTTAGGTAAATCTTAAGTTTTGCTTCCTTGAAAACAACAGTTCCCATATCTCTTCCGTCAGCAACAAGCCCCCTCTCATTATAAAAAGACCTTTGGAGACCAAATAATGCATGTCTTACTTCTTTTTTTGAGCTTAATTCCGACGCTAGAGCCGCTATCTTTTCTGATCTCACATTATCGGTAATATCATTATCTATATTCATAATTACTAAATCATTTCTAAGTATCTTAAATTCAATGTTTTCTTGAATCATATTTGATATTGATTCAGTACTCATGCCTTCTTCACTAAAATAGGCAAAAAGTCTATACAATGCACCGCTATCAAGAATAGATAAGTTAAAATTTTTTGCGATTTCTCTCNCAAGTGAACCCTTCCCAGATGCAGATGGGCCGTCAATTGTTATTACATTAATCATGTTCATTTATATTCATTCCAAGATTGTTCATTATTCTTGCAAAGTTAGGAAAGGAGGTTTCAATGTTNCTGCAATCTTTAACTATAGATCCATTTTTTGATCTTAAGCCTGCAATCAAGAAACTCATTGCAATTCTATGATCATCAAAAGATTCAATCTGGTTATTAATCTTAATATCATCATGAGTACCTGTGATTATTAGGCCATCATCCAATAGCTCATGTTCAACATTCATAGCTTTTAAACCCATGGATGTTGCATTCAGTCTATCGGATTCTTTAACTTTTAGCTCTGAGGCATTCTTTATAACAGTTTTTCCTTTAGCGAAAGAAGCAGCGACACTTAAGATTGGTATCTCATCAATTATATTTGGAATTATTTTTTTTGGTACCTCTATTCCAACTAAATCTGAAGATTTTACAAGTATATCCCCGCATACTTCATTACAAGTCATCCTTTCGTTTGTTATTTCAATGTCCGCATTCATTTTTAGCAAAATGTCTAATAGCCCTGATCGAGTTTTATTCAATCCTACATTCTTAATAATGACTTTGGAATTTTTAGAAATTAAAGCAGCTACTACAATAAAAGCAGCTGAGGAAAAATCGCCAACAACCTCGTATGAAGAAATTTTAGATAACTTTGAACTTTTTAAAAATATAGTCTTGCCCAGAGATGATTCTGAAACTTCTATGAATCCATCTAAATATTGAATCATTCTCTCTGTGTGATCTCTGGTTTCTTTTGGTTCGGTTATTTTAATTGAGTTACCTGAGGATAAAGATGCCAGCATAAGAGATGATTTTACTTGAGCGCTAGCTATGGGCATAACGTATTCAAAATTATCTTTTATGTTTCCTCCTTTGATTTGAATTGGTGCTTTACCACTATTAGTTGAAATTTCTTTTCCCATTGATGTTAATGGATTTACCACTCTTGACATTGGTCTTTTGTTTAGGGATTCATCTCCTGTCAAAGTTGCTTCTATATTTAATCCTGATATAAATCCGGTAAGTAGCCTAATGCCAGTTCCTGAATTACCTAAATCCAGAAATGAGCTAGGGTTAGAAAATGGCTTTGATCTCCTTTTAATCAACACCCCATCATTATCTTTCTTTATAGAAGATCCCAAATTATTAAGGGCCATCATTGTTGAATTTGGATCTTCTGCATCTAGAAATCCAGATATTTGAATATCACAATTAAGAAAAGACCCTATTATTAAAATTCTTTGAGATATTGATTTATCTCCGGGACATATAACTTCACCTGATAGTCTATTAATGGGCTGTGATTCTAAATTCAAAAGTTTTCTTCTTTAAAAGATTTTATTTCATCTAGCTCNTCTTTAAGAATTTCAAGATGATTAAATACATCGGGTATTTCTTTNCTTTCTGTAATTAATTCNAGCAANTTATTAATCGAGATNTGTAATCCNGCTAAAGCTTTTATTAAATCGACCCTGTTTAAAGTAAAAATTTCACTCCACATTTCAGAGTTTGAACCGCTTAATCTTAAAAATTCTTTTAAGCCACCGCCAGCATTATCTTCAACATTTGATGAAGACAGTCTTATTGAATCAATTAATGCATAGGATACTAAATGAGGTAGATGGCTTGTCATAGCAAAAATTAAATCGTGATCATTGACTGTCATTACACTAGTCCTCATTTGCATTGCTCCCTCCCAAAAATCTGTGAGTCGCTTCATATGTATGCTGTTGGCTTCAAAAGGGTCACAGATGACATTTTTTTTATCAAAATATAATTCGATGTCTGCAGCAAATAACCCAGACCTATCTGACCCTGCAATGGGATGTGAAAGAATAATATTATCAACCTCGCCAACCTTTATATGATTTTTTACGCTTGATGTATCAGTAATTGTTGTAGATGTATTCCAAAGCTCGTCAATATTATTAAAAATCTCTTGGGTCTGTCTTGGTGGAACACAAACTATAATCAAATCAATTATGTCTGTGAGATCCTTATTATTTATCTCTTCAAGACTATTAAAACTTTCATCTATAAAATTATCATTCTTTGCTAACTCAACAACTGAGTTATTAGAGTCGTGCCCATAAACTTTAATACCTTTTGATTTTGACGCAAGTGCCAAAGATGCACCCATCATCCCTAAGCCAATAATTAGAATGCTTTCAACATTATCTTTCATACATATTCTGGATAAGAGCCGAAATTTCTTACAATAGCGCCAGTATCGATAATCTCATTTACAGCTAATGATAATTTTTTATCACTGATGTGACCTTCGCAATCAATAAAGAAATCGTGCGACTTTATATTTCCTCTTGATGGCCTAGTTTCAATTTTGCTTAAATTTATCTTTCTTTTATCAAAGGGTTTTAATACCCCCATCAGTGAGCCAGGTTTATTAGGTGTTTGTATTAAAAATGAAGTTTTATCTTTTCCGGTTCTTTCAATAGAATGCTTTCCTATAACCAAGAATCTTGTTTTATTCTCAGAAAAATCTTGGATATTTTTCTTTACTAACTTTAATTTATATTTTTCAATTGCCAATGAATTAACTATACAAAGTATGTTTTTATTCTCTTTAGCATATTTTGCTGCAACTGCTGAACTTGGCATTTCTAATCTTTTGATATTACCAATGTTTCTCTCAATCCATTTTGTACATTGACCAAGAGCCTGAGGATGTGAAGCAATAGCAAATGCATCTTTTATATCAAATTTATTTCCTGCAGCAAGCTGATGATCGATATCAAGATAGATTTCACCAATAATATTTATAT
>PAJW01000008.1 GCA_002710265.1 Gammaproteobacteria bacterium
GCAATAAAAATAGTGAAGATAGAAAATTTATAAAGAAATGCTCTCATATCCTATGGATTAATTCGGCAAACGAAACTATTCCACCGTAACTGACTTTGCTAAATTTCTTGGTTGATCTATATCGGTTCCTCTTAGAAGAGCCACCTCATATGAGAGAATTTGAAGTGGTATTGTATAAATTATTGGGGTTAGCAAAAAGTCACACTTTGGCATATTAATTAATCTTCCAGAGTTTAAATCCATCGATATTGATGGGTCTGAAAATACGAAAAGAGTACCTCCTCTTGCTTTAACCTCTTCAAGATTTGAAACAAGTTTTTCTGCTATTTCGCTTTCAGGAGCTAATGCAATTACAGGCATATTTTCATCTATT
The DNA here is from genome assembly GCA_002710265.1 of Gammaproteobacteria bacterium. Lineage (GTDB taxonomy): Bacteria > Pseudomonadota > Gammaproteobacteria > Magnimaribacterales > D2472 > SAR86A. The sequence goes on from PAJW01000008.1 coordinate 374, forward strand.
AATGCCAGAGGTCCATGCTTTAATTCTCCTGCTGGATATGCTTCAGCATGGATATATGAAATCTCTTTCAATTTTAGAGCGCCCTCCTTTGCAATTGGATAAAATATTCCTCTTCCAAGAAATAAAGCATTATCTTTGTTTGCAATTTCTGGTGCTATTTCTAAAATTGTGTCTTTAAGTTTTAAAGTTTCATCTATCGTGTCTGGCAAAGATCTTATGGCAGTAATTACTCTTGTTCTTAATTTGGGATTTTTGTCTCTACTTTTTGCAAGTGATAAAGCTAAAAGCATTAGAGCAACTAGTTGAGTTGTGAATGCCTTTGTAGAAGCAACACCAATTTCAGGCCCAGCATTTGTAAAAATTGAATAGTCTGACTCTCTAGCAAGTGAGCTTGTCGGTACATTGCATATTGNTAGAGTTGATAGGTAATCTTTTTCTTTTGCGTATCTTAGAGCCGCAAGTGTGTCTGCTGTCTCGCCGGATTGAGAGATTGTTACTAATAATGAATCTTCATCGACATGTGGATTTCTGTAGCGATATTCTGATGCGTAGTCGATTTGGGTAGGAAGTTCAGAGATAGATGAAAACCAGTTTGCAGCTACTCTTCCAGCGTGTAAACTTGTTCCACAGGCTACAATTTGAATCCTTTTTACTTTTTGAAAGATGTCTGAAGAGCCCAGGCCAAATATATTATCAAGAACGTCATCGCCACCAACCCTACCGTCGATTGTATTTAATATCGCTTGGGGCTGCTCATAGATTTCTTTTTCCATGAAGTGTTTATATTCACCTTTTGAAGTTGCTTGATCAGATATGTCTATTTTGGTAATTTCTCTGCTGGTTTCTTTCTTATCGTTATCATAAATTACAAAATCTTCTGCAGAGATTTGCGCGACATCGCCGTCTTCAAGAAAAATAAACTCATTAGTGAGTTGGCCAATTGCAAGAGGGTCTGACGCAGCAAGAAATTCGTCTGTTCCAATTCCAATCAATAGAGGTGATTTATTTCTTGCAAGAACTATATTTGATTCGTCTTCCTTATCGACTGCTGCAATTGCATATGCTCCATCAAGTTTTTCTTTTGTAAGATACATAGAATCAATCATTGAGTTACCTTTGTTTAAGAAAAAATCTAACATGTGAGCTATCAGCTCTGAGTCTGTTTGGGATGAAAAAGAATAGCCTTCGGTCTTTAAATATTCTTTAAGCTCTAAGTAGTTCTCAATTATTCCATTATGGACAATATAAACTCTATCATTTGATTTGTGTGGGTGTGCATTTTCTTCTGATGGTTCGCCATGTGTTGCCCATCTAGTATGGGCTATGCCAAGTTTGCTTTTTGGTTTTTCTTGAATCATCTTATCTTCTAGTAACTTTACTTTTCCTAAAGCTCTAAGATGGGCTATCTGATTATTCTGATGCAATGCAATCCCAGCGGAATCATATCCTCGGTACTCCATTTTATGAAGTCCTTGAACAAGAAGCTTTCCAACATTTCTATTAGACGCGGCAGCTATAATTCCACACATATTATTTAGTCCTTCTTTTTAGACCAATTTTCTTTATTGCTTTGTTTGGTTCTCGCGACACCCAAGGAGTTGTCTGGAACATCTTTTGTAATTACCGACCCTGCTGCGACAGTTGCATTTGAACCAACAGTTACTGGTGCAACTAACGCTGAATTGCTGCCTACAAAACTATCGTCTCCGATAACTGTTTTATGTTTATCCNTTCCATCATAGTTGCAGGTTATTGTCCCTGCACCAACATTAGTATCTTTACCAATCGTAGTATCACCCAAATAAGTAAGATGATTAGCTTTTGATCTTTTGCCTAGTATAGTATTTTTTGTTTCAACAAAATTACCAACTTTTGCAGATGCTTGTATTTGACTGCCTTCTCTTAGTCTTGCATAAGGACCAATAACACAACCCTCGCCAACATGTGCCCCGTCAATATGAGTAAAGGCTTCAATTTTTGAATTGCTTTCTATTGAAGAGTTCTTTATGACGCAGTTTGGTCCGATAGAAACATTCTCACCGAGCTCAACATTTCCTTCTAAAATTACATTTACATCGATTGAGCAGTCTTTGCCAGATGCAACCTCTCCCCTAATATCAAGCCTTGATGGGTCAGATACTGTAACCCCCATATCTAATAAATCCTGAACTTTCATTGACCTATAAATTTCCTCTAATTCTGCAAGTTCCTTATGAGAATTTGCACCCTTTACCTCGTTGTTCGAAGCTAAATATGTATTTATTTTAATACCTTTTTTACTCATTATAGAAACTATATCTGTTAAGTAAAATTCTCCAGCAGCATTATCACTCTTTAACTCTGACAACCCTTCCTTTAAAAAGTTTGTCGATGAGCAAAGAATGCCAGTAAATATTTCTTTTATGTTTCTTTCTTCTTCTGTGGCATCTTTCTCTTCAATTATTGCTATTGCTCTGCCATCAGTATCTTTCTTTACTCTTCCATATCCAAAGGGGTCCTCTAAAACAGTAGTTAATATTGATATTCCTTCATTGCAACTATCAACAAGCTCTTGCAGTGTATTTTCCTTAATTAAAGGAACGTCTCCATATAAAACAAGTACTTTTGATGCATCTTTTACCTCTGCTATGCCACATTTAACCGCATCGCCAGTTCCTTTTGGCTCTGGCTGCTCGCATGAAGAAATATTAAGGTTGTAGTTTTCTGATTCTTTTAAGATTGACTCTTTGTCAAAACCAACAATAAGCGTTATTTTCTCGCTAATTTTGCCAGCGGTCTGACAAATCATCTCAAGCATAGTTCTTCCGCCAATCCTTTGCAGGGACTTTCCTTTGTTTGATTTCATTCTAGAGCCCTCTCCTGCTGCTAGAACTATGGTGTGTAAGCTCACAATTTATTTAAGGTTAAATAGATACCTTACTGTTTTTTGCGGAGTTTTTGAATAGTTTTCAACCTAGCGACGGCTTCTGCGAGCTGTGCTGAAGCTTTGGCATAGTCAATAGAGGTGTCTTTATTTGCAAGCTCTTGCTCAGCAATTTCTTTAGCTTTTATAGCTTCAGACTCATCNAGACTCTCAGCTCTTTCTGCCGTATCAGATAAAACAGTTACTAGGTCTGGTTGCACTTCTAAAAAACCTCCGGAACAGAAAAATGCCTCCTCTTCAGTTCCATTTTGAACTCTAACAGGACCGGGCGCCAATCCTGTTAATAGTGGAGTATGGCCTGGTGCAATACCTAGCTCACCGAGGGTTCCTGTTGCAAAAACCATAGTAGCTTCTCCAGAATATATTTCCTCGCTAGAAGATACTATGTTTATTTTAATCGTACTCATTTTTATAAAGTTTTAGCTTTCTCCACTGCCTCTTCGATGGTTCCAACCATATAAAATGCTTGTTCTGGAAGATGATCATAATCACCGTTAAGTATTCCTTTAAAAGCTTTTATAGTATCTTCAAGAGAAACATATTTTCCAGGTGTGCCAGTAAAAATTTCAGCAACAAAGAATGGTTGTGATAAGAACCTTTGGGCTTTTCTTGCTCTAGCTACCAAACCTTTGTCCTCTTCGGACAGTTCGTCCATCCCGAGAATTGCAATGATGTCTTTAAGTTCGTTGTATCTTTGCAATATTTTTTGAACTCCTTGTGCAACTTCATAATGCTCATCACCAACTACAAACGGGTCAAGCTGCCTACTTGTTGAATCAAGCGGATCTACAGCAGGATATATTCCAAGTTCGGAAATTTGTCTTGAAAGAACAACTGTGGCATCTAAGTGAGCAAAAGTGGTTGCAGGAGATGGGTCTGTTAAATCATCAGCTGGAACATATACAGCTTGAATTGATGTAATTGATCCTGTTTTAGTAGATGTGATTCTTTCTTGAAGCGCTCCCATTTCTTCAGCCAAAGTAGGTTGATATCCTACAGCCGAAGGCATTCTTCCTAGTAGAGCAGATACTTCCACACCTGCTAANGTATAACGATAGATATTATCAATAAATAATAAGACATCTTTTCCTTCATCTCTAAAACTTTCTGCCATAGTTAACCCAGTAAGAGCAACCCTGAGTCTATTCCCTGGAGGCTCATTCATTTGTCCGTATACCATCGCAACTTTTGATTCACCAAGATTATCAATGTTAACTACTCCAGATTCCTGCATTTCATAATAGAAATCGTTACCTTCTCTAGTTCTTTCACCAACACCAGCAAAAACTGAAAGGCCTGAATGCTGAAGTGCAATATTGTTAATAAGCTCCATCATGTTAACGGTCTTGCCAACACCAGCTCCACCAAATAGTCCAATTTTTCCTCCTTTTGCGAAAGGGCACATAAGATCAATAACCTTAATTCCAGTTTCTAAAACTTCATTTGATGCTGACTGATCTGTATAACTAGGAGGTTTTCTGTGAATTGGCATTTTCGATTTTTCACCAATAGGTCCTTTTTCATCAATTGGGTTTCCAAGAACATCCACAATTCGTCCTAAAGTTTCTGGACCAACTGGAACTGAAATAGGAGCATTGGTTCTAGATGCAGATAAGCCTCTTTTAAGACCTTCGGTTGCGCCCATAGCAATTGTTCTAACAACACCATCGCCAAGTTGTTGCTGCACTTCAAGGGTTGTGCCACTCTCATCCACCATAAGGGCTTCATAGACCTTTGGAATATTATCTTTGTCAAATTCGACATCGATAACCGCTCCGATAATTTGTGTAACTGTTCCGTTGCTCATATTATTCTCCTTAAACTGCTGANGCACCNCCGACTATCTCAGAGAGCTCTTGAGTTATAGCCGCTTGTCTNACATTGTTGTATAAAAGTTCTAATTCTTTNATNAAATCNCCTGCNTTNTCNGTNGCNTTNTTCATNGCAATCATNTTTGCNGCTTGTTCGCATGCATTATTTTCNATNACNGCNTGATANACNANTGACTCNATATATCTNGTTAATAANCCATCNANNANTTCTTTTGCTTCNGGTTCNTANATGTANTCCCANTGTGAAGGNGNTGNNTTCGCTNTGCTCNTCTGGNGCNANTGGAATTAANTGNTCAACATTNGGTTGTTGTGTCATNGTNTTAACAAAACCATTTGANCAAAGATATGCTTGATCAATNTCNCNATTNTTNTGCANATCNANNACNACCTTNGTNAGNCCAATTANGTCATCTGGNTTTGGTTTGTCNCCNANNTTTTCAGCNACTGCNANAACTTCNCCACCAANNCTTTTAAAGAATGCNGATGCTTTNGTACCNATTAANGCAAANCAAGAATNAATNCCTTGNTNATTTANTTCAGCTGANTTTGATATAACCTGTTTGAANAGATTGATATTNANTCCNCCGCANANGCCNTTATCNGATGANACAACAATNAAGCATGCNTTTTTTGATTTTCTTTCTTCNTAAAAAGGATGNGGNTATTCNGANTTTGCTAATGCCACATGCGAAATGACATCTTTAATTTTTAATGAATATGGTCTGCCCTCAAGCATTGTGTCTTGAGTTTTTTTCATTTTACTTGCAGCAACCATCTCCATGGCAGAAGTAATTTTTTGCGTGCTTTTTATGCTCGCAATCTGTTTTCTTACTTCTTTTGTGTTAGCCATTTTTCGTAATTAAAAAGTTTGTGTTTTCTTAAAGTCTTCAACNAAAGCAGTAAATTGAGCTTCAATATCATCACTCCAGTCTCCAGTTGAATTAATTTGTTCCTCGAGGTCGCCCTTTTCTGAAGTTAAGTAACCATGAAGAGCTTCTTCAAAATCAAGAATCTTATCTACCTCAACATCAGCCATATAACCTCTGTCTGCAGCAAATAAACTTATTGCTTGTTGAGCTACGCTCATTGGAGCATATTGCTTTTGTTTTAGCAGCTCAGTGAATGCTTTACCATTTGCTAGTTGTTGTTTTGTGGCATCGTCTAAATCAGAGGCGAACTGTGAGAAGGCTGCAAGCTCTCTATACTGAGCCAATGCTGTTCTAACTCCGCCTGCTAATTTTTTCATTATTTTTGTTTGGGCCGAGCCTCCTACCCTGGAAACAGATAGTCCCGGATTTATAGCCGGTCTTACACCCGAGTTAAATAATTCGGTTTCTAAATATATTTGTCCGTCTGTAATTGATATAACATTTGTTGGAACAAAAGCCGATACATCACCAGCAAGTGTTTCAATAATTGGTAGTGCTGTAAGAGAGCCGGTTTTTCCTTTTACTTTTCCGCCGGTAACTTGCTCTACATAATCAGCATTTACTCTAGCCGCTCTTTCTAATAACCTTGAATGGAGGTAGAAGACATCACCTGGATAAGCCTCTCTTCCAGGGGGTCTCTTTAAAAGTAATGATACTTGTCTATATGCAACAGCTTGTTTTGAAAGGTCATCGTATACGATTAAAGCGTCTTCACCCTTATCTCTAAAATATTCTCCCATAGTGCATCCGGCATAGGCAGAAAGATATTGCATGGGTGCTGGATCAGCTGCTGTTGCTGAAACAACTATGGTGTGTTCCATTGCTCCATATTCTTCTAGCTTCCTGACAACATTCGCTACTGTTGATTGTTTTTGTCCTATTGCTACATAGATACACTTAATTCCAGTACCTTTTTGATTAATGATTGCGTCAATGGCTACCGCTGTTTTTCCTGTTTGTCTGTCACCAATAATTAGCTCCCTTTGACCTCTTCCAATTGGTACCATTGCGTCAACAGCCTTTAATCCAATTTGAACCGGTTGGTCAACAGATTGACGAGCAATAACACCAGGAGCAACTACCTCAACAGGAGATGTGTGCTCTGCATTAATTTCACCCTTTCCGTCTATTGGAGTTCCAAGTGTATTAACCACCCTGCCTAATAACGACTCACCAACAGGCACCTCTAAGACCTTTCCTGTACATACTGCTTTTTGACCTTCGATAATTTCAAGATAGTCTCCTAGCACAACAGCACCGACTGAATCTTGTTCAAGGTTAAGCGCCATTCCTTTTGTGCCATTTTCAAATTCGATAACCTCACCATACATAACATCTCCCATGCCATGTATTCGTACAATACCGTCAGATACACTGACGACTATTCCTTCGTTTTTTCTTTCTGCAGAAAGATCTAGGCCAGCGATTTTTTCTTTTAATACGCTGGAAATTTCTGATGGATTTAGTTGGCTCATATTTTCACCTTAAAAATTTAATTGGTTTACAAGTTTTTTAACCTTTCCTTTAATNGAAAGATCAAGNGTTTCATCTCCTATCTTTATTGATAGGCCGCCCATCATTGTTGGGTCTTTTGAAAAAAATATATTGGCATCTTTGCCATAAGTTAGTTTTAGCTTTTGTTCTATATTGTCTTTTGCTTCTTCTCCAGGCTCAACCGCAACAAAAACCTCTACCGATTTTTGTTCTTTGTGTGCCTCTAATAACTCTTGATATGTTTCGTATATAGTTTCAAGAAGATTTAAGCGTTTGTTTTCAGCCAAAACTTCTATAAGTTTTTTTGAAGCATTTGATACGCTTTCTTCAAATAATTTTAAAAGAATGTTTACTACCTCCTGCCTGGATAAGACCGGGTTTTCTATGGTATTGATAACTTCCTCGGTCATAGATGACATTGCCATTGTTTTTAGCTCAAGGGCCATTTCATCAATAGTGTTTGATTCAACGGCGGATGAAAATAATGCTTTAGCATATGGTCTAGCTAGAGGAGTTAATTCAATCATTGTTTATAGTTCCTCGGCTGCTTTTTTGAGAATATCTTCATGCTTCTCTTTTGTTATTTCATCACCTAAGATTTTTTGGGTTGTGTCTATAATAATGTCAGACATTTGTTGTCTAAGCTCTTCTTTGGCTTTATTGGTTTCATTTTCAATGGTTGTTGCTGCAGAAGTTAGTATCTTTTCAGCTTCTGCCTCAGCTTTTGTTGAAGCATCTGAAACAATCTGAGATGCTCTGGTGTTGGCTTTTTCTAGAATTTCAGCCGCCTCTGCTTTAGCCTGATTAAGTTCTTTGTCAAAAGCAAGTTTTGCTTCTTCTAAAGAATCATCGGCTTTTTTTGCAGCCTCAAGGCCGTCAGATATTCTTTTCTCTCTTTCTTTCATAACGGAAAGAATTGGCGGATAGACGTATCTCCAACATATTGCTACAAATACAATCATTACAACTGCTTGGGCAAGTAAGGTTGCGTTAATATTCATGTCTTAGTTTTTTATATTTAGTTTATATTGCAAATAGCATATACATACCAAGACCCACTCCAATCATAGGAACCGCATCTGTTAGTCCCATCATTAAAAAGAATCTACCTTGAAGAAATGGTGCTAATTCTGGCTGTCTAGCTATTCCTTCAATAAATTTGCTGCCTAAGATTCCAACACCTATGCCAGCTCCGATAGCTGAAAGGCCCATTGTTATCCCTGCTGCTAAAATACTATATTCCATTTTTTTCTCCTATAAGTTGAGGACTAATGTTCCTCTGTTTCATGCGCCATCGCCAAATATGCGATTGTTAACGCCATAAAAATAAATGCTTGCAATGCCACAATTAATATGTGGAAAAGCGCCCAAACTAGATGCAGGCCAAATCCGAGCACACCTATTGGTATGCTACTAAAAAACAACATTAATGCAATTAAGATAAATATCATTTCTCCTGCGTATAAATTTCCAAAAATCCTAAGGCCAAGCGATATGGGTTTTGCAATAAAGTTGACCATTTCTAAAACAAAATTAACTGGTATTAAATATTTTCCAAAGGGGTGAAGAGTTAGTTCTGCTATAAAGGCTTTCAAGCCCTTTACTGTGATGCTGTAATAAATTGTTAGCAAGAATATTCCAAACGCCATGCCGAGAGTTATGTTTGGATCAGTTGTTGGCACAACCTTAAAATAGAACGACTCAGGATTTTTTATCCACTCTACACCGTCACCAGCAACAGCATAGGCTATATGTCCTGCCAATACAGGTAAAAAGTCGACAGGAACTAAGTCCATTAGATTCATTAACAATATCCAGACAAAAACAGTTAGAGCTAAAGGGGCTATAAGTGTGTTTTTAACAGACCCAAAGAGGGATTGAACGTTATCTTCAACAAATTCAATAGACATTTCAACAAAATTCTGAAGTCCACTTGGGGCAGAGCCAGCATCGCTATTTTTAGAGATAGCTCTTCTAAAAACAAAGATAAATAAAGACCCAAGCGCTATTGACCAAAACAATGAATCTACGTGAAAGGCCCAAAAACCCATTTGCTCTACCTCATATGGGTCACAAGTCCATCCGCTTGGTGTCTTGCCACAAGTAAGATTGGTTAGATGGTGGCTGATATATGATTCTGTTGTGAGCTCTGCTGCCATTATAATTGAGCCTCTTTTTTGACAAAAAGTTCAGAAGGATTAACGGACAAATTGAAGACCACAAACATAGCTAAAGAATATAAGAAAACGCTCGGTAAATAAATGCCTGATAGCACTAAAAATACAATAAAAACCGACCATTTGGTCACCCAAACATACCCGATTTTAACTACATGATCTTGAATTTTGTTTCCAATAAAATATATGGATAGCATTGTGGCTATATAGCCTGTTGCTAAGAGTGCAAAATATGTGTTTGCTATAGTTCCAACAATAAAAACTACTACGTTTAGTAACAGGGCTGGTTTTAATTTTTGAATGGTGTTTTTCACACTGCCGGCTATAGGGTTAATTAATTTTGTGTTCTGGCGGGAATTATAGAAATATATCTATTTATAAACAAGGTGTTTATTGTTTATTTTTTAGCTTTTTAATTATTGTATCTAGCTCGTCAAGCGTATTGTAAAAAATAGAGACCTTGCCTGCTTTTTTGTTTTTTGTATCGATTTCAATTTTATGCCCAAAACTTTCTGACATATCCCTTTCAACATTTAAAATATCTGTCTCTTTGGTTTTTTGTTTGATGTTTTTGTTTGTTGTTTTTTTTGATGTTATCCCGCTCAGGTCTTTTATTGATAGTTTGTTTTTTATGATTTTTTTTGCAGTTTCCTCTGCCTCCTTTTGTTCCATGGATGCCAATAGTTTTGCATGGCCTTTTTCAATCTCACCCCTTGAAAGCATCTCTAAAACAGCGCTTGGTAAGGATAGTATTCTTAAGGTGTTTGCAATTGTGCTTCTTGCCTTTCCGGTTGAGTTTGCTACCTCGTCTTGTGTTAAGCCAAACTCTCTTTTAAGCCTGTCTAACCCCCTTGCTTCTTCAACAGGATTGAGGTCTTCTCTTTGAAGGTTTTCTATTAAAGCCGAAATAAGGGCATCTTGGTCTTGTTTTTGATCAACAAGGCATGGTATTGATGATAAGCCGGCTTTCTTTGAGGCCCTTAACCGCCTTTCTCCAGCTATTACCTCATACTCATTTAAACCTAATTCTCTAACAAGAATTGGTGATAAGACCCCCTGGTTTTTAATTGATTTTGTTAGCTCGTCTAGCTTTTCATCGTCAAAATTTGATCTTGGTTGAAACCTTCCTGGTTTTATCTTATTTAAATCGATTTCTTTTACCGTTCTTTGGTTGGTTGTGGTTTGGCCCAGCAAGGCATCAAGGCCCTTGTTGAGTATTTTTTTATCTTCAGACATATTCAATCCTTCTTATAAGCTCTCCGGCTAAGGCAAGGTAAGCCTTTGCACCATATGAGTTTGGCATATATTTTATACCCGAAATGCCGTGGCTTGGTGCCTCTGCTAATTTTACATTTCTTGGAATTAGTGTGTTAAAAATCAATGATGGGAAATGTTTCTCGAGCTCGTCTGAAACCTCTTTGGCTAGGTTATTTCTCATATCAACCATTGTTCTTACAATACCTAAAACCCTGTTTGATGTCATGTTTTTGCTTGAAAGTGTTTCAATTGTTTTCATTAGTCCTGTAATTCCCTCAAGCGAATAATACTCGCACTGAAGGGGTATTAGTGTCCCTGATGCGCAAAAAAGAGCCTCAATTGTGAGCTGATTAAGTGTGGGAGGGGTATCTATTATTGTATAGTCATAAAAGTCTTCGAAAGGCTTTAAGCTCGATGATAAAAAGCCTTGGTTGCCATCGTTTCTTATGGCGACCTCTAGTGCAATTAGGTCTTCTCCACTAGGTATAACATCATAATTGTCGGGGCTTGTTTGAATACATTCTTTTACTGCGGCTTTTTCAAAATAATGGGCGTAAAGGGTTTTTATTTTTTCAGGTTGAATGCCTGCTGCCGTTGTTGCATTTCCTTGAGGGTCTAGGTCAATTAAGAGTGTTTTTCTTTTAGTTGCTGCTAGCGATGCGGCGAGGTTAATTGCTGTGGTTGTTTTTCCCACGCCGCCTTTTTGATTTGCAATTGCGATTACCTTGTTCATTTTAGACCTATCTTTACTAGATGTCTTTCTGCCTGTTTGTTGTCTAGTTTGATTATTTCACATGTTAGTTGTTTTGTATTTAATACTTCCATCTCCTTGTTTATTTTTTTTATCGTTCCTTTTAAAAGCAGGTATTTTGTGTTTGGTGTTATGTTGTTTTTTGTAATATTTATTATTTTGTTTATATCCGCAAACGCCCTTGCTGTAATTATGTCGTATTTTCCGATGTTGTTATTCTCATTAATATTTTCATTAATTATTTTGGTGTTGTTGAGGTTTAGCTCGTCTATTGTTTTTTTTAAAAAATAACACTTTTTGCTGCTACTTTCGACCATGCTAACTTCGTTTTTTGGCCTTAAGAGACTTATTAAAATACCAGGAAACCCCCCTCCGGAGCCCAGGTCGAGAACCGAACCAGTCTTTTCAATCTCGCGTACTATTGGTAAGCAGTCAAGAATATCTTTTTCAAAAACCTCATTGAAATTTTTTCTTACAAAAATGTTGTGGGTTTGATTAAACTCAAGAGCTAGGTTTATAAAGGTTTTTATTTTTTCTATGTTTTTTTTGTCAATACCTGGTAATGCTTTGTTTATATCAAGCATTTTCTGATACAAGGTCTCTTTTTTTTATGTGAATTAATATAAGGTTTATTGCTGCTGGTGTTATGCCCTCTATTGATGATGCGTCGCCTATTGTTCTTGGTTTTCTTTGTGCCAGTTTTTCGCGAACCTCGTTGGACAGACCGTTTATATCTCTATAGTTTATTTCTGTTGGTATTTTTTTGTTGTTCTGTTTCTTTGTTTTTTTTATTTCTCTAAGTTGTTTATTTATATAACCAGAGTATTTTATTTCGGTGATTGCTCTTTGAAAGAGGGGTTTGTTTTTTTTGTCTGCTTTAAATAGTTTTTTTTCATCTACGTCGTTTCTTGAGAGCAGTTGGAAAACCGTTTTGTTTTCTTTAAGTTTTATTTTTTTATTTTCCTTGTTTATAAAAAGGTTTGTTTTTGTTTTTTTTAAGATTTTTTCTACGAAGTCTTTGTAATTTTGTTCATTTTTTAAAAACCTCTCTTCTGCTTCTTTACTAACAATGCCATTTTTTTTAGCTTTTTGTAACAGTCTTTGTTCCGCGTTGTTTTGTGAGAGCAAAAGCCTGTGCTCGGCTCTGCTTGTAAACATTCTGTATGGTTCGGTTATTCCGTGTGACGTTAAGTCGTCGATCATTACGCCGATATATGACTCGTCCCTCCCTAGAATCATTTCGCTTGTTTTTTTTATGGCGTTGCTTGCGTTAATTCCTGCTATAAGCCCCTGAGCTGCTGCTTCTTCATAGCCGGTTGTTCCATTAATTTGTCCTGCTAAATAGAGGTTGCTAAAATACTTTGTTTCAAGGGTTTTGTTTAGTGTTCTTGGGTCCACAAAATCATACTCAACAGCATAGCCATATTCTGTAATTACTGCGCTCTCCAGTCCTGCAATCGAGTGAATAAACTTTTTTTGAACTTTGTGTGGCAGGCTGGTTGATATGCCGTTTGGGTAAACAAGGTCCTTGTTGATGCCCTCTGGTTCTATAAAAATTTGGTGGCTTTCTTTGCTCTCAAACTTTTTAACTTTATCTTCAATTGAAGGACAGTATCTTGGGCCTATTCCTTTTATTTCTCCTGAATACATTGCAGAAAGGTGGGTGTTTTCTTTAATGATTTTATGTGTGTTTTTGTTGGTTCTTGTAATAAAACATGAAAGTTGTTTTTTGTGTTTTTTGGGTGGGTTGGCCAAAGACATCCATGGTGTTGGTTTTTCGCCAGGTTGCTCCTCCATTGCTCCCAGGTTTATGCTTGAAAGCTTAATTCTTGCAGGCGTTCCTGTTTTCAGTCTCCCCATGCTGAGATCTAGTGAATAAAGCCTTTTTGACAAAGGGATTGATGATGGGTCTCCAACTCTGCCCCCTTCTTTAACCTCGTTGCCTGTATACATTTTCCCGTTTAAAAAAGTGCCTGTTGTTAGTATTACTTTTTTTGAATAGTATGTTTTTTGTTTTGTAATAACTCCTTTGATTTTGTTGTCTTTGATTATGAAATCTATAACCTCATCTTCTATTGTTTTAATGTTTGTTTTTTTTAATATCTTTTGTACAGATTTTTTATAGAGCTCTCTGTCACACTGAACTCTTAAGGCCTGAACAGCATCTCCCTTTCTCGTGTTTAGAGTTCTGTACTGAATTCCAGAAAAGTCGGTGGCAACAGCCATTAGTCCGCCCATTGCATCTATTTCTCTAACTATGTGAGATTTTCCAAGCCCCCCAATTGCGGGATTGCATGACATTTGACCAATTTTAGATATGTCCATTGTAATAAGGGCGCAACTCAACCCAGACCGATACACAGAATGCGCCGCCTCAGATCCTGCGTGACCACCCCCGATCACAATTACATCAAACTTATACATAAATTAATAAACTAATAATATCTATATTATATACTTTTTGTTATTTCTATTAGGAGGGCCAGTTTTGTTAATAAGTACTCAAAGCCCTTCCCAAAACAGCAAAAATTTGAAATATAAAGCTTTTAAAATATTCTTAATTCAGCCCCTTACAAACCCTTAATAAGTTGTTTATAAAAAAAAACTTAAAACAACCAACACAAGATATTCACAAGTTATTTACCAATACAGAAAGAACTAAAAATATCTCCCAGCAGAGAATCGGAGAATTTTTTTCCAATAAGCTCATCAAGATGAGACCGAGAGTTTTTCAAATCTTCAGCAACAAGCTCTAACTCCTTATTATTTTTCAAACCCTCCAAAGCGCTTTCAAGATTACCAACAACACTATTAAAAATTTTTACATGCCTATCTCTTATTAAATATACAGACTCCGACTGATTAACCTCTTCATTAAAAAAGCTAACAATAGCTTTCTTTAGGTCAGAAAACCCAGCACCTGTTTTTGCTGAAACACAAAAATCAAACAAATCATTATCAGCAGTGTTTATATCAACCTTGTTTTGAATAGAAAGAAACATAGCCCCAGGCTGGACACTTCTTAGCTTGGAGACCAAATCTTCATCATGTTTTTCAAAAACACCCAACACAATATCGGCTTCCTGTAGCTGGGCTAGAGACATCTGAATTCCTTTTTCTTCAACAACATCATCAGTTTCTCTAACACCAGCGGTATCAAAAACAGAAAAAACGCTAGACCTAAAAAAAACTTCTGAGCTTATAAGATCCCTGGTTGTCCCGGGCTGGTCTGCAACAATAGCCCTCTCATAACCCACCAATCTATTAAAAACAGATGATTTACCTGAGTTTGGTGGCCCAACAAGAAGAACACTTTTCTTGGTAGAAACCTCTTTTCTGCTTGCACAAAGAGAAACAAAAGAGCTGAAATCTTCCACAAGAAGACCAAGGTCAGAGACTAACAAATCATCCATAAAGACCTCACCCTCATCAGAAAAATCAATCTCACCCTCCACCCTTATACGAGCCTCATTTATTCTATTTGAAAAACCATCCATTCTTTTAGACAAATCTCCAAACAAAGAAGCCCCGGATAAAAAAACCTCTTTTGATGAGGTGCTGTCAACAAAATCAGACAAAGACTCTGCTTCATTCAAGCTTATTTTGTCATTTAAAAAAGCTCTTTTTGTAAACTCACCAGGAGCTGCCTCAGAAAAACCAATCTTTTTAAAAACATCAATTATTAAAGACATTACACCAAGGCTTCCATGAGCATACACCTCAAACGAATCCTCGCCCGTGTAGCTTTGGGGCCCAGAAAAAACCACCAACCCAACCTTGTCAACAAGAACTTCCTCATCTTTCATTTCTGCCAGATAAAACTTTCTGGGCTCAAACCCAGACAAACCAAACAACAAATTTAGATATTTGAGACAACCCTCACCCGAAACCCTAAAAACACAAATAGCTGACTTAACCGGAGGGGTGGCCAGGGCATAAACAACCGACATATTTAGTTACTCAAGCAAGGCATTGCTTTTTTTGTACATATAAGCCTGTTGCAGTAGCTGAACCCCTGTGTTTACAACCATATATAGACCCAGAGCGGCGGGCATAAAAACAAAGAAAACAGAAAACATTATTGGCATATAGCGCATTA
The DNA here is from genome assembly GCA_002710265.1 of Gammaproteobacteria bacterium. Classification (GTDB taxonomy): domain Bacteria; phylum Pseudomonadota; class Gammaproteobacteria; order Magnimaribacterales; family D2472; genus SAR86A. Next base: position 15,836 of record PAJW01000008.1, read on the forward strand.
TTTGAGCTTGGGTTGGGTCCATGCCAGCAGGCTGCGGGTTAAGTCTTTGGGTTAAGGTCATCAAGAGAGCAAAAAGTATTGGAAATATAAAATAAGGGTCGGGCACAGACAGGTCCGTCCATATACCAAAAGAACTATGCCTAAGCTCAACCATCTCCCTTAGCGCAAAGAAAAAACCTATAAAAAAAGGCATTTGTATAAACATTGGAAGACAGCCGCCTAAAGGGTTTGCCCCATGTTTTTTAAATAGCTTCATTGTTTCTGTTTGTGTCTTTTGCGCATCGCCCTTATATCTTTCTTTAATCTCGTTGAGCTCCGGGGTAATTTTTTTCATGGCAGCCATCGAGGTGAAAGCCTTGGCAGTAACAGGCCAGAAAACCAATTTAATCAACAGGGTAAAGATAACAATCGTCAGCCCCCAGTTATTAACATATTCGTTTATGTTGTCCATAACCCAAACCATGGGTTGGGCCAAAAACCAAAACCAACCCATCTCAATTGAAAGCTCTAAACTATCAGCTCTTTGCATTAAATCTTTTCTTATTTTTGGCCCGATAAAAATTCTATGCTCGTGTTCATAAACCAACGAACCGGCTGATGAGCTTTCAACCGTATAACCCATTCGATATAAACCACCCTCGCTAGGCAGAGCATAGAAATTATAAATATTTTCATCAGACCCCAACAGGGCTGCAAAAAAATATTTCTGCACAAACGCTATCCAACCAGACCTTGATAGTGCCTCAACCCCACCCTCTTTATCAACCTGATTAAGTTTTATTGTTTCATATGGCTCACTGTCAGTGCTCATAGCAACACCTAAAAAAGAACCGTTGTTCATCATCCCACCACTTAGGGCGTCTTGTTTTAGGTCAAGGGCTCTACCGCTTGTTCTATACAAACCAGCATAAGATTTTCCCTGAACACCCCCGACCACTGAATCCAAAACGGATATCTCATAATCTGTATCCGACAAAGAAATAGTCTTAGCAATCCCAGAGGCTTTATCCACTAACATTACATACCCCTCGCCAGCCTCTGACAACTCATAAGACGGACTACTCCCTGTGAAACCACTTTTGAAATAATAGTTAAAAGCAGACTCGTTTCCAAAAACCCTAAAACCCAAAGAACCAACAACCTGCTCTACGGGGTGTTTTTTTAAACGGGCCTCTATTATGGAGCCACTTTCAATTGAAATAACAATAAACAGCTCCTCGTTCTCAATAGCAATATGATCTTCGCCCAAGCCAATTTGGCCCATAGACTCGACAAGCGTCATATGGCTTTCAATCGCTTCTATTTTTTTTTCTGAAGTCCACTCAAACAACAGGGCGCCTGATAGAACAACAATGATTAACCAATAAATGTTTCTTATATTCATTTTCTATTCTACTCTTCTGTAACTGTCTTTATTGCTATAGTAATTTCTTTCTCTGCTTGAGCATATGATAACTCTGCAAAAGGCCTAAATACAGAAAAAACATATCCCCCCTCCAAAAAACCATCAAAACCATTTCTTCTTAAAACCTCTTTAACCCTTCTTTTGTAAAAGTTTCTCTCCACCGCTAGCTTGAAATATTTTTTTGAAATTGATATTTCTAAATCATGCAAACAAGCATCTTTTTTAAAAACCCTAAAGTATTTGTTTGAAAAAACCCTTTCAAGGTTGTGTTTGATTTGTTTTGGGTTTGGCAAGTTAGGCGCTTAGAACCTTTCTACCCTTCTTTCTTCTGTTGGATAAAACCGCTCTACCAGCCTTAGTAGACATTCTAGCGCGGAAGCCATGTGTTCTCTTTCTTTTTAAGTTGCTGGGTTGAAATGTTCTCTTCATAATATCAAGGTCAAAAAGTGTGGAGAATTATATCCTAATATATTTTTTAAATACATAAAAAAAACAAATAAAACAATTAATTTTTATGTACAAGTTATCCACAGAAAATTCTAGCATTTATTCTGTAGATATCTTGTTAATTTTTTAATAGACTATCTAACTTAATAGGAGATTATGTTGGAACTTTGGAATAAGTGCTCAGAAAAGCTAGAAAATAAATTATCACAAGAAGATTTCAACACTTGGATTAGGCCTCTAAAAGCAACACACGATCAAAACACTTTGGAGTTATTAGCTCCAAATGACTTTATTTTAAACTATATTGAGAAAAATTTTGCAGAAGACATTAAAAAATTAGTTAAACTTAACTCAAAAAAGAACATAAGTCTGGTTTTTAAGACGCTAACCAAAGAAACATTTGTCGATAAATATAAAAATAACAGCAAAAACTCTGAAATTAAGCTTGTTGAGGGCTACACTTTTGATAGTTTTGTTGAAGGAAAATCAAACCACTTAGCCCTAGCAGCTGCAAAACAGGTGGCAGCAAACCCCAAAGGAGACTATAACCCATTATTTATATATGGTGGTGTTGGCCTGGGTAAAACCCATTTAATGCATGCGGTTGGAAATGAAATTTTAAACAACGAGCCCAACAAAAGAATTGTTTATGTTCACTCTGAAAAATTTGTATCTGACATGGTTAAAGCCCTTCAACTAGGCGCAATGAATGAGTTTAAATCATACTACAGAAATGCAGACGCATTATTGATTGATGATATTCAATTTTTTGCAGGCAAAGAACAGTCACAAGAAGAGTTTTTTCACACATTTAATGCACTATTAGACAGAAACAATCAAATGATATTAACTTGTGATAAATACCCCAAAGAAATAGACGGCCTAGAGGAGAGGCTAAAGTCAAGGCTTGGTTGGGGCCTTCCTGTTATTATTGATCCCCCAGAGCTAGAAACAAGGGCAGCCGTTCTTTTAAACAAAGCAAACAGAATGGGCGTCATACTTCCCAACGATTGTGCTATATATATTGCTCAACGAATTAGATCTAACATCAGAGAGCTTGAGGGCGCCTTAAAAAGGGTTGTTGCAAACGCAAGATTTACAAATCAAGACATAGACCTTGCACTTGTTAAAGATGCCCTAAAGGACTTGTTTGTTATATCAGCAAAAATGGTTAGCGTTGAAAACATTCAAAAAACAGTGGCAGAGTACTACAACATCAAACTTTCAGACCTTCTGTCAAAAAGAAGGAGCAGGTCTATTACAAGACCAAGGCAGATGGCAATGGCCTTAACTAAAGAGCTTACAAACCACAGCCTCCCTGAAATTGGTGAAGCTTTCAATGGTAGAGATCACACCACCGTTCTTCATGCTTGTAAAAAAATTAAAGACCTCCGAAAGGAAAATCCCTCACATGAAGAGGATTATAGAAATCTTAACAGAGCCCTAACAAATTAATGGACTTTTATATTTTAAAAGAAGAGGTTGTAAAATCCCTAAACCTAACCCTTGGAGTTGTTGAAAAAAGACAAACATTACCAATACTATCAAATGTCCTTATAGAAGTTGATGAGTCTTCTCTAAAGCTTACAGCAACAGATCTTGAGAGTGAAATCTCTACAACTTCAACAATTTCAAATTTTAAAAGCGGAGGAAAAACTACAGCGCCAGCAAGAAAGCTAAGCGATCTATGTAGGCTTTTACCTGATTTAACTGAAATACATTTTTTCCTTGATGGTGACAATTTGAAAATTGAAACTAGCTCAGGAAAATATAATTTATCAACCCTTCCAAGTGATGACTTTCCTATTTTTGAAACAGAAGACACTCAATCGCAAGTCAACATATCCTCAGATAACCTTAAAACACTTATATCAAAAACCTCCTTTGCAATGGGAAACCAAGACTGGAGGCACTACCTTAACGGCCTTTTCCTTTCTATTGACGATAAAGATATCACATCTGTTGCAACTGACGCGCACAGACTTGCCCTTGCATCAACATCACTCAATGAAGCAGCCTCAGAGAGTACTAGTGGTATAGTCCCAAGAAAATCTATAAATGAAATCGGCAAGCTAGTAGGTGACAACTCCGATAATGTTGTTATGAAAATATCTCAATCCTCTGTTTTGGTTGAGGCTGCTGGCACTAGATTTATCAGCAAATTAATAGAAGGAAAATTTCCGGACTATCAGCAAGTTATTCCCTCCGGAGAAAGTTCTCTTTTAGAGATAGACAAAAAGTTATTTTCAGACAGCTTAAGCAGAGTAAGTGTGCTTTCAAGCGAAAAATACAAAGGGGTAAGAATCGTTACAAAAGGAAATTCTCTTAATATTTCTGCCAATAACCCTGAAAAAGAACAAGGAGAAGAAAACATTAACTGCAAATATTCAGGCGAAGACGTAGATATTGCATTTAACGTAAATTATTTGCAAGAAATCCTTTCAACCTTAGATTGTGATCAGGTTGAGGTTCATTTCTTTGGCTCTGATAAAAGCTGTTTAATCACAGACCCAAATAACAGCAATCTAAAATATGTAGTAATGCCGCTTTTAATATAGTTATCTAAAGTGTCATTTACAAAAATTTCTCTTAAAAGATTTAGATGCTTTGAAGAGCTAGAATTAGATTTATCACCAGGCGTTAATTTTTTTTACGGCACAAACGGCTCTGGTAAAACAAGCATTCTTGAATCAATCTTTATGTTTTCAAGTGGAAAGTCTTTTAAAAGTTCCAACATCGCATCACTAATAAACTATAAATTTGATAATTTTAGTCTTAGAGCCTTTGACTCAGAAAGAGGATATGTTGCAGAAATACGAAAGGATATTAATAAACCCATTTCTGTTCAGCTAAATAACTCCAAGATAACAACAAGCAAACTTATCCGAGAATTTCCTTGTTCACCAATTCACAATAATACATTTTCATTTGCTGATGCGCCCCCAGAATTTAGAAGAAAGCTTTTAGATAGATCAATATTTATTGCAGATGAACAATTTTCAAGCACCTGGTTTTCTTTCTATAGGTCTTTAAAACAAAGAAATAGCTCTTTAAAAAAAGGAACAAGAGATGAAATACCAGTATGGAATAATAGTTTTATTAAGGAGGGAGAGAGCCTTTCATGCCTCAGAAGGAGTTTCTTTGAGCTTACCTTGCTTGAGTTTGAAAATTTTTTAAACCTAACAAAACCCAATAATATCTTTAGTTTTTTTAATGATATTAATATTACTTTCTTTAACGGCTGGGGTGATAATCAAAGTCTTAACGAAGCCCTAGAAAGCAATGTTGAGGCTGATTTTAGGAGAAAAACTACAACAAAAGGACCTCATAAAGCGGATATAAAATTTTTAATTAATGGCATAGATGCGCGTCAGATCTTATCTAGGGGCGAACAAAAATTCTTTTCAATACTCTGGTCTTATTCTCAACATGAAGTTCTTAAAAAGCATTATGGATTAAGGCCAACACTAATAATAGATGATATAAAATCTGAGCTGGATGATAGGGTATTTGGATTATTTATAGAACTCCTTAAATATAATAAAAATCAGGTAATCTTTTCCTGTATCGACAATCATTTTAGTAGTAAAATAAACACTGAATTCAATGATTTTAAAAAGTTCCACGTGGAACAATTAGGATAAGAAATGGCAAAAAAATCTAGCGACGCCAAATATGATTCATCCAACATCCAAGTTTTAAAAGGACTAGAAGCAGTCAAAAAAAGNCCAGGTATGTACATTGGTGATACAGATGATGGCTCTGGTCTTCANCACATGGTNTTCGAGGTTTTGGATAACTGTATCGANGAGGCAATGGCAGGCCANTGCTCAGATATACATGTAATNATTAATAAAGANGGNTCTGTNACNGTNCAAGATAACGGAAGAGGTATTCCAGTTGANGTTCANAAAAAAGAAGGCATATCTGCTGCNCAACTAATTCTAACGACNCTTCATTCTGGNGGNAAGTTTGANGANAATAGCTATAANGTCTCTGGTGGTCTTCACGGTGTTGGNGTNTCAGTCGTAAATGCNCTNTCAAAGAAACTTTTACTAGAAGTTCATAGAGATGGTGGAGAATATTTTCAGGANTACAAAGAAGGAAAACCTGCAGCAAAACTAAAAAAAATTAAGAAATCAGACAAAACAGGNACAAAAATTACTTTTTTCCCNTCAGACAAGATTTTTACCTCAATAGATTTNGAGATAGAAAGAATACACAAAAGAATTCAAGANCTTTCTTTNCTTAANGCTGGAGTATCTATAAACGTAGAAGATAAAAGAACAGGNAAAAGTAAAAAATTTAAGAATAATGGTGGNTTATCCAGCTATGTGACTCATCTAAGAGGCAGAAAACANCAAATTTCTGATATTTTTGAATGTTCTGCTACNGANAATGANGTTGGTGTAGAAATATCNCTTCAGTGGACTGACTCATATTCTGAGAATGTATTATGTTATACAAACAATATTCCACAAAAAGATGGCGGAACNCACNTAGCAGGTTTNAGAGGNAGNNTAACAAGAGTNTTAAAGGCATTTATTAAGAAAGAAAATGCNAAGAAAACNCCCACAGACCTTTTGGGAGAGGATGTCAGNGANGGGCTTACTGCTATTATTTCGGTAAAAGTNCCAGACCCTAAGTTTTCTTCACAAACAAAAGAAAAACTTGTATCTTCNGANGTTGAAAGCGTTGTNAGNACNGTNTTTAGTAAGTATTTCAATGANTTTCTATTAGAAAACCCTAAAGATGCTATGAGCATTGTATCTAAAGTTTCTGAAGCAGCTCTTGCGAGGGAGGCNGCAAGAAANGCTAGAGAAATGACCAGAAGAAAAGGAGTTTTAGAAATTGCAGGATTNCCAGGNAAGCTAGCAGACTGTCAGGAGAAAGACCCNACATTATCNGAAATATACATTGTGGAGGGAGATTCAGCGGGAGGCTCAGCAAAACANGGNAGAAATCGAAAAAATCAAGCCATNCTGCCACTTAAAGGAAAAATNATAAACGTNGAAAAAGCTAGAATTGATAAGGTTTTAGGNTCGCAGGAAGTTGGAACATTAATTAAAGCNCTTGGTTGTGGCATTGGAAAAGATGATTTTGATATAAACAANCTTAGATACCACAGAATAATTATNATGACTGATGCTGATGTTGATGGNTCNCACATAAGAACANTATTACTNACATTCTTTTATAGACAGATGTATGACATTGTTGATAATGGNCACATTTANATAGCTCTACCGCCNCTATATAAGATTACTAAGGGTAAAGAATTTATATATGCATCTGACGAAAAAGAAAAAGATGATGCAATCAAATCACTATCAAANAATGGTACANGGGGTCTAGAAGTNCAAAGATATAAAGGNCTNGGNGAAATGAANCCTGAGCAACTTTGGACNACAACAATGGATCCTCAAAANAGAAGAATGATGAGGGTNGATATAAAAGATATNCAGGACGCAAATGAGTCTTTTGAAATNCTTATGGGCGATGATGTTGAGCCNAGAAGAGANTTTATTGATGCAAACGCACTCTCNGTAAAAGAACTAGATATCTAANNTANTGTATTTCATTNAAATTTTGATTTATCCAATTATATGCCCTATTAGTTANTTCTTTTGGGTCATCTCCATAAATTGGNCTACCAATTCTTACTATTACAGTGCCAGGAAGCTTNGTGAAATGTTTATTTTTCCAATAAAGTCCTGAATTATGGCATATAGGAACAATTGGAACATTATTTTTGANNGAAAGAGAGCCACAACTATTCGAGANTTTTTTAAGGCCCTTATGCGGNCTTGCTCTAGTNCCTTCTGGAAAAATTATTATTGAAAAGCCATTCTTAAGTTTTTTAGAACCGGCAGATAAAACCTTTTTAAGGCTTCGAATTTTNTTTTTTCTTCTGAGATGAATNGGTTTAGTGCAAGCAAGCGCCCANCCAAAAAAAGGNATAAATAGAAGCTCTTTCTTAATAATGCTTGCAGANGGTATTCTTAGTGTTTGAAGAAAGAATGACTCCCATGCGCTTTGATGATTAGATACTAAAATAAATGGTTTTTTTGGTAAATTCTCTTCACCCTCAACAACCCAATTAACTCCACATATNGATTTTAGCGACCTTAAAATGAATATAATCCATACAGAAGCTATTTTTTGTATTGATAAAGTGGATATAAAAGGATACAACGATATTATTAGTAACGAAATTGGTATTAAAGTTGAATAAAGTACTAAATTAAATAAAAGGCTTCTTAAAACTTGCAACTTTATTTAATTTTATTAGCAAAGAAATCAGGAAGTTCATCTATATTTAGNCTAGATTGACTCATTGTGTCCCTATCNCTTATGGTAACCGTTCTATTTTCTAATGATTCAAAGTCGACTGTAATGCATATAGGNGTTCCTATTTCATCGTGNCTTCTATAGCCTTTNCCTATATTTCCAGTATTTTCAAGAACAACTCTGCCAAGACCTAGGCTNTGNAGCATATTTTTAGTNCTTTTAGATAATTCTACAATTTCGCTATTATTTTTCTTAAGAGGGATAACCGCAGCTTTAACTGGGGCTAAATGGGGTTTTAATTTTAAAACAATGCGTTTTTTACCTTCATCCAAATCTTCTTCTACAAAAGCTTCATTTAATATTGCAAGAAAACCTCTTTCCACTCCTGCAGAAGGCTCTATAACATAGGGTACATACCATTTACCTTCATCATTTTGAATTGCAAGCTTTGAGTTAGAGTCTTTATTTTCTTTCACATCTGAGCTTATATTTAGTTCGTTTTGTTTTTTTGAGTGAGATCCAAGATCATAATCNGTTCTATTTGCTATACCCTCAAGCTCTTCAAGACCATGTGGAAATTTATACATAATATCAACAGTTCTTTTTGAATAATGAGCTAATTCGTCTGTGGGTACTTCATACAGCTGAATACTATCCATGGGTACACCTTGCTTTNCCCACCACTTTAGTCTTTTTTGTACCCATTCATTGATACTATCTTCATCTTTACCAGGCTCTACAAAATATTCCAATTCCATTTGCTCAAATTCCCTAACTCTAAAAATGAAGTTTCTTGGAGTAATCTCGTTTCTGAAGGCTTTACCTATTTGAGCTATACCAAAAGGAATGCTTTTGGATGTGGAGTCTATTACATTTTTAAAATTTGTAAAAATCTGTTGAGCAGTNTCTGGGCGAAGATATGCAAAGCTTTTTCCATCATCAACTGGNCCTACGTTCGTTTTAAACATCAGATTAAACATTCTAGGTTCTGTTAAATCTTCAGGCTTACACTCTTTAGGAACCTGATCAGCCCTAAANCTTAAGTTACATGATTTACAATCNACCATTGGATCTGAGAATGTATCTTCATGTCCNGAATACTTGAGAACCATGGGGTTGGTAAGTATTGAAGAGTCTAATCCTTCAATATTGTCATTTTCNTAGACCATGCTAGTCCACCAGGCATTTTTAAGGTTATTTTTCAGCTCAACACCTAGAGGNCCATAATCATATAGTCCCTGCAAGCCACCATATATTTCACTAGATTGAAAAATAAAGCCCCTTCTTTTGCAAAGAGCTACTAATTCGTCCATGTTTTTTGCTGCCAAAGTAAATCCTATANNTAAATAGACAAATGTCTATTTATATAATTATTAAGCTAATAAAACCTAAATTCATNTAGTATTAGCTACCCTTTAATAAAGAGAATATATAATCTATGATTATACCAAGCATTACCTAAAAATTACGATGAAAATATTTTTTTATTTTATATCCATAGTACCTAAGCCATTATTTTNAGCATTGNTAGATATTTATATGTNTATAGGNATTTTCAAAAGAACATNAAGCTATAAAGTAACCAAAGCTAACATTAAAATAGCATATCCCANNAGAACTAAAAGTGACATTGATTTGCTATCAAAGTTAAGCATAAGAGANACTATTATTTCAGGATTTGAATCTATATATNCATGGGGAAGAAATGAANCTGAAGTAAATAGNAAAATTTTAAGAGTTGAAAATAATTTTCTAATAAATAACCTAAAACATAATGGTCTAATCGCAGTCTCATTTCACAACAGAAGNGTTGACATGTTGCTGTCATGGATGAACTCTCAACANACCACTTANAGCCTGTATAAAAAAGTTAAAAATAAACGACTCGAAGCTTTTATAAAAAACCAAAGACAGTCTGGAAATTCTAAATGCTACGAAACAACCATTGGGGGAGTAAGGCAAATACTTAGAGCTTTAATAAACAAAAATATTGTATGTTTTGCAGCAGATCAAGTTCCTAAAAGAGGGCTTGGAGAACATATTAATTTTTACAACAAAGGAGCTTATTCTACGACCCTTGTTCAATCTCTAGCAACGAAGACACNTGCTCCAGTTATATATTTTTACATTCAGACCAATAAAGACAGTATTAATAATATTATTTTAAAGCACTGTTCTGATNATATTTATNATGATAGTAAGCACAAACTATTAATAAACTCTGATATTGAAAAATTTATTAATGAAAGGCCNGCTGATTACTCATGGGAATATAAAAGGTTTAAACGAAGCGAGGGATTTATCAATAATCCTTATGAGGGANTATAGCTATTTACTCCAAAACATTGGCGTCAAAATTACTAATAAAGTAAAGATTTCCAACCTTCCTAGCAACATTGCAAAAGCTAAAATTCCTTTGCTTGTTGAATTAATATTTGCATAGTTCTCAGAAACTANNCCTAGTCCTGGACCNAGATTATTTAAGCATGCTCCAACAGCTGAAAANGCTGATTCAAAATCTATNCCNGTCATNAGAACAAACATCAANAGAANAATAAATGAGATAACATATATGGAGAAGAAACCCCAGACTGATGTTGCAACCTCATCGTCAACACTTTTAGTTCCTATTTTTAGAGATATCACTGAATTGGGATGAATAATTTTCATTATATTTTTATNAGCATGNTTTAGCATTATAAGAACACGCCAAGACTTNACNCCNCCTCCAACAGAACCCGCACATGCTCCAATAAATGCTCCNATTAGAAGTAAAAAAGATAATGAAAANGGCCATTCNGACACATTNGAAATTGAAAAGCCTGTAGTTGTGAGCATTGAAACACTATGGAATGCTATTTCTCTTACAGAGGGACCATAATTACTAAAATNAGCAATTATTAGGCCTAAAATGAAGATAATGGCCAAAATACTTATAAAAAATCTTATTTCTGGATCNTAGAAGTATTTAAGGGGCTTTTTCTTAAAAACTGCAAAATAATGCAAGGTAAAGCTAAAAGCAGACAATAGCATAAATATAATGCAAATNAGCTCAATAGATATGCTGTTGAAATACCCAATACTCTCATTGTGAGTAGAAAAGCCGCCAATTGCTACAGTAGACATTGCATGAGAAATAGCATCAAACNAACTCATTCCACCCAAGTAATAAAGGANGGCACACAATATAGTTAATCCAAGGTATATCAACCATAAAACCTGCGCNGTTTCTTTAATTCTAGGAGTTAACCTCTGNTCTCCCATNGCTCCAGGAATCTCAGTTTTATATATTTGACCTCCACCAATACCNANAANNGGCATTACGGCAATNGCNAAAACAATAAGACCCATACCCCCCATCCATTGAAGTAGNTGNCTATAAAACAACAAAGACTCTGGAAGTGTGCCTAANTTTGCTATCACTGTTGCGCCCGTAGTCGTTATCCCAGACATAGATTCAAATAGGGAGTCCACTATATTCATTCCACTAAGAAAGAAAGGAATTGAACCCGCCAAACACAAAACCACCCAAAACATAACGATGATTACAAATCCATCTTTTTGAGACAACTCATTAGTTTCATTTCTTGTCAGAAGAAGACCACCCAAACCAACAAAGCCAACACCTATCAATGTGTAAAGAAATAAATTTATGGCACCGTCATCAAATATTATTGAAACAATAATTGGGAAAATATACGAAAGGCTAAAAAATAAAACCAATATGCTAAATAGNTTGACTACAGATTTGAGATTCATTGTTATGTTTTAAACAAAACCTCAACCTCAGACATCATATCTTTATTNGCTAAAAATATTATGAGATGGTCATTAAGGCATAATTCAACTTCTGACTCAGGCATTATTAATTCACCATGGCGAACAACAGCNCCAATCGAGGCGCCCTCAGGCAAGTTTATTTCTTTTATTGATTTTCCAAACAAAGGAGTNGTGTATTCATTAGCATGAACAACACCCTCAACAGCCTCAGCCCCAGTATCCATTTTTAGCANTACATCTTGAGTAACATCACTGTCTCTNAGGTCTTGAAGAACTGATGATACNGTCAATCTGTATGGAGCAATATATATATCAATAAAGCCAGGCACAAGCCCAAGATAAGAAGGGTTGTTAAGGATTATCATTGTCTTCTTAGCACCCATTTTTTTTGCAAGAAGAGAGGACATTAAATTTGTTTCATCATCATCTGTTAAGGCGCAAAAAATATCTATNTTTGATATGCTCTCGCTTTTNAGAAGATCTTCATCAGTGGCAGAACCATGAAGGACAATAGTTTTATCTAATTTTTTTGATAGCTCAGTACATTTTTCTTCGTTTGACTCTACTAGCTTTGTTTTATATTCATTTTCAATTTCTTTTGCTAGTGAAAATCCAATCTTACCTCCACCAACAATCATTACTCGTGAATAACTTTCTTCATTATCTCTAAATTCATCGACTATTTGATCTGTATTTTTTTCTGAAGAGACAAAGTACACTTCATCATTTTCTTTAATGACTGTTTCGCCTGTTGGGATAAATGGCTTGCCCTTTCTATATATGGATGCAACAAANGCATCTGTTTCTGGCATATCGTCTTTAATNCCTCTAAGTTCTCGTCCNACAAGCTTNCCTTTCTTTTTTGCTTTTACGCTTACTAAATTTACTTTGCCATCTGCAAATTTTTCAATTTGATCTGCGCCAGGATGAATAATTAAATCTTTAAGATGATTCTTAACTTCATTCTCAGGACTAATAACAATATCTATTGCATTTTCACTAAATATATCTACTTCATCGCCATATGATGAATCAGTAATTCTACAGATTGTTTTCTTAACGTTAAATAATTTTTTAGCTATCTGGCAAGCAATTATGTTTACCTCGTCATTTGAAGTAACAGCTATAACTGTTGTTGAATCATCCGCACCAGATTTTTTTATAGATANCGAGTGAGATGCATNACCTTCAATAGTCATAATATCCAGCTTCTCTTCAAGCGCATTAAGAGCATTTTTATCTTGATCAATAATTGCTACATCGTAATTATTATTTACAAGAGCTCTTGCAAGATTACCCCCTACACGACCAGCACCTAAAATTAGCACTTTCATAGTGTGTAAATTAAACCTCTTTTGNGCTAATTAAAAGACTTATGATTAATTTTTTTTTATGAGAAAAATTCTCTATATGAATTAAAAGCATCAGCTGATGATATTTTATTCTTATTTGGGAACTGTAAGTTAGTAATTACTATCATNTTATCATTTGTATTTATNGATATACCAGTTTTATCAAAATATGCGATGGTGCCTGGCTCACCNTCACTTTCTTTTCTAGATACATGCAAATCACAAATCTTTATTAATTTATCCTTATGCTCAAATGATGATTCTGGCCACTCTATATATGCCTTAAATTGGTTATATATGTTTTTNCTGCTTTGATTAAAATTTATTAAACCATCTTCTTTTTTTATTTTTTTGCAATATGTAATCTTGTCCTTACTTTGATCAATAAGATTAATTTTATTTTCNTCAATGCTTTTTATTATTGCTTTTATTTCTTTTATTGACATNCCAGTTAATTTTTTTTCAAGTGAAAGTTTATTATCTTCATTTTCTATTTTGCATTTAAAAACACTAATAATTTCTCCGGCATCTAAATCGTTATTCATTTTCATGAAAGTGATTCCGGTCTCAAGATCTCCATTTATTAAAGCTGACTGGATTGGTGAAGCCCCTCTATATTTTGGCAACAACGAGAAGTGTATGTTCATTGCNATTAATTTTGGTTGAGACAATAGCCACTCAGGAATAATCTTTCCATAGGCAACCACAAGCATCAAATCAATGTCTAAATTAGCAATATNATGCTTAAACTGCTCTTTGTTTAGATTAACTTCCTTAAAAACNTTAATTCCAGCATTTTCTGCAACTTTTGAAACATGCGAACTATGAAGTTGAGANCCCCTTTTACCCCTTTTATCTGGTTGGGTAAGGACGCCTTTTACATTAATTCCATTTATTTGTATCAATGAATGTAAGATTTTTGATGAANTTTCAGGTGTTCCTGCAAATAATATATTCATTTTATAATAAAATCTGTTATTTTCGGTTAAATTCTTTTAAAAGACGTTTTTTTACTCTATCTCTTTTGAGAGCNCTTACATAATCNACCATTAATTTTCCTTCAAGGTGGTCTATTTCATGTTGAATACAAATAGTTAGCATTCCTTCCGGNTTTGTTGANTGCTTATTTCCATCTATATCTTGCCATTTAAGTGTAATGCTGTCTGGTCTAGCAATATCTTGGTTAAAACCTGGTATTGATAGGCAACCTTCTTCAAATTCTATTAATTTATGATCTTTATCTACNTTATATTCTGGATTTACAAANACCATAGGATCNCTTCTATCCTCAGATAAATCCATCACAACAAGCCTTATGTGCTTATCTACTTGGGTTGCAGCAAGACCAATCCCATTTGCTTCATACATAGTATAGAGCATATCTTCTGATAGTTTTTTTAGACTTTTGTCGAATTTAACAACTTTTGTAGCTACAGTCCTAAGNCTAGGGTCTGGAAATATTAAAATTTGCAATTTCTGTGACATAAATGGCTGTTTTTTATTATAATTTTGTGATTATAATCTAGTTAAATATTAAGAGTACAAAAATATGACAAATTCAAACATACAAGTAGCCATAATCATGGGTTCTGACAGCGATTTACCCGTTGTTGAAGCCAGTTTCGCAGTTCTGGACTCATTTGGCGTTAAATATACTAAAAATGTTATGTCAGCGCATAGAACACCTCATGCTGTAATGGAATTAATTAAAAATTCTGAAGATAATGGATGTAAGGTATTTATTGCAGCTGCTGGCATGGCAGCTCACCTTGCTGGGGCAGTTGCTGCACATTCTACAAAGCCTGTAATAGGCATTCCTATAGAATCTGGTGGAATGGGAGGTATTGACTCTCTTTTATCCACCGCAATGATGCCGCCTGGCGTTCCTGTAGCAACAGTAGCAGTTGGTAAAAGTGGGGCAAAAAATAGTGCCATACTTGCTGTACAGATACTTGCAACCTCAGATGATGAGCTTGCGCAAAAGCTTGTTGACTATAAAGAGAATATGAGAAAAGAAGTTTTAGAAAAAGATAAAAAACTCAACTCATAATTGAAAAAAAATTCGCTAGATATTTCTGCNTCAATCAAGTGGCTGGAGTCTGGAAAAATACTTATTCATCCCACAGAATCTATTTGGGGNTTGGGCTGCGATGCTTTTAANAAAAAGGCTGTTGAAAATATTTTTGCAATTAAAAAAAGAGATCAAAAAAAGAGCTTTATTTTACTGTGTGAATCCCTTGATTTTCTAAAAGAATACGCTGATAAGATTGCTAAAGANGATGAAATTTTATTAAATGAAACCTGGCCTGGGGCAGTNACATTTTTAGTTAAATACAACAATAAATTACCAGAACATCTAAAGACCAGTAGCGGTAAAATTGCAGTAAGAGTAAGTAATCACTTACCTTTAAAGCTATTAATATCAGGCTTTAAAAGTTTCATGGTTTCAACGTCAGCAAACTTATCTGGTGAAGATGTATTTGATAACCCTGACGCCATTTTAGATTTTTTTGAATCAGACCAACTTGCATATTATGATGGTGAGCTTGGACCAAATAAAAGACCTTCCAAAATTATTGATCTAGATACAAAATCTGTAATTCGCGGTTAAGTTATGATAAAAAACATTGAAGAAAGCTTCCTTAATATCCAATCTAATATTATTGATATTTTTAGTTCCTTNGAAGATGAAAATAAAGCTNAAATTTCNTTGGACAAATGGTCAAGAGATGANGGCGGCGGCGGAAGAACTTACGTCATTGAAAATGGTATTTTTTTTGATAATTGTGCTGTTAATTTTTCTTCTATTCAGGGCGAACAACTTCCGCAAACTGCTCTAGCTAACNATTTGAAGAAAGAAGTAAAACATGGNTATAAAGCTATGGGTGTCTCGGTAATATCNCATCCGAAAAATCCTAATGTTCCAACAAGCCATATGAACGTTAGATTATTTGGAATCCTTGATAAAAATAAAGATATTTGTGATTGGTGGATAGGTGGTGGCTACGATTTAACGCCCTACATANCCCACACCAAGGATATAATGGCTTGGCATGCTGAAGCTAAAGNATGTTTAGACTCTATAAATANCGATTATTACAGTATTTTTTCAGAAAANTGCAATAATTACTTCAAAATACCCCATAGAAACGAAAGAAGGGGGGTTGGAGGCATATTTTTTGACAATATANCTGATTTTTCTCTAGAAGATAGCATTAAAATGCTCGAATCTGTTGCTTATTCCTACCTAANNTCCTACAAAAAAATCATAGAAAGGCGTAAAAACATNGATTTTAANGACCTTGATAAAGACTTTCAGCTATTAAGAAGGGGAAGATATGTTGAATTTAACCTNGTTTATGACAGAGGAACGCTATTTGGACTTCAGTCAAAGGGCAGAATTGAATCTATTCTGGNCTCCCTTCCGTCAAATACTAAATGGTCATATAAAAAATCAGATATTTATAAAAAAATGGAAAAAANTCTNCTAGATGTGATAAATAAGGACTGGAATGTCTAAGGTATTTAAGCTGGGTGTGGTTGGAGACCCCATAGAACATTCATTATCTCCATTTATTCATTCAAGATTTTCAAGACAAACTAATATAAATATTGAATATCTTCCATTTAAGNTAAAACATGAAGATTTTTTGAGTTTTGTCAAAGATTTCTTCAAAGATAATGCTGCTAAAGGCTTAAATATTACTCTTCCTCATAAAAAAGAAGCCTCAGGCCTTGATGGAATAATCTCAAAAGAAGCTCAATATATAAACGNNNTAANCACAATTGTAAAGGACGATAAAAAAATATTTTTATATTCAACTGACGGTGATGGCTTTTTGGATGATGTTAAGCACAAAGGATTCTCCATGGTCGATAAAAGAGTTTTAATAATTGGCGCAGGGGCTGCAGCTGAAAGCATTTTATATAAAGTGGCATACAGCAACGCTAAAAATATAACTATTCATAATAGAACAACCGAGAAAGCAGAAAAACTTTCAAGAAAATATTCACAGATAGCTGACATAGGCACCTCGTTGTCTATAGAAAACGAATACGATATTGTTATTAACAGTAGCTCTGCTGGGTTAACCGGCAAATTCAACCCTATCAATGAACTAATAACATCAAAGGATACTATTTTCTATGATTTAAATTATTCACTAGCAGAGACACCTTTTTGCAAGTGGGCAAAAGAAAATTCAAATAATGTCTTTGATGGGATAGGCATGCTAGTTAACCAGGCTGCGCATTCATATAATATGTGGTTTGGTATTTTCCCAAATATAGATGCTGTACTTGAAGATATTGAGGCAATGAGAGAATGAAGAGATTTGTTCAATTTATTGCTGGAGCTATCTGTCCTGAATGCAAAAGCAAAGACACTATCGCATTAAACCCATCTGATGACGAAATATATTGTGTAAAGTGTGATTTTATTGAGAAAAGGCCTGAACTTAAAGATCTTAAAAAAGAATCAGAAATCAAAGTAATTAATATTCAAGATTTCAAAAAAAATAGAGACAAAAATCAATAGAAATCGTCTTGTCAAAAAGATATGATACGTACGAAAAATTGATATTTTACTTTGTTGTATATATAAAAATGACTTATAATGCATCATAAGCTAATTTTATTATTAAGACACACTTACTTTTGGGCGGATAATGTTTTTTAAACTTCTTACAATGTTAAAGAGGAAAGCTATTCCTTTATACCTGCTGCTAATCACTCCTGGGATTTCTGCTGATTGGTTTGCGTTAAATATGACCAGGGGAATCACTGACATAAGCAACGAAGTTTTTGAATTGCATATGCTTATATTTTGGATATGTGTCGCTATTGGCGCACTTGTTTTTTCAATTATGTTCTATTCAATGTGGGCCCACACAAAAGAGAAGAACCCAGTACCTGCAAAATTTCATGAAAATCATAAGCTCGAGATTGCCTGGACTATCATTCCATTCTTAATTTTAATAGCAATGGCGGTACCGGCTTCGAAAACTCTTGTAAAAATATATGACGATGAAGCCGGAGACATTAACATTCAAGTCACCGGTTATCAGTGGAAGTGGCAGTACAGATACCTTGAAGATGAGGTCAATTTTTTCTCAAATCTTTCAACAGATTTAGATGAGATATATAACCTAGTACCAAAAGGAGAAAACTATCTACAAGAAGTTGATGAGATGGTTGTGATTCCTGCTGGCAAAAAGGTTAGATTTTTAATAACTGCAAATGATGTTATTCACTCTTGGTGGATGCCTGCTTTTGCAATTAAGCAGGATGCTATACCTGGCTTTGTTAATACTGCTTGGACAGTTGTTGATGAGCCAGGAATATATAGAGGAAAATGCACAGAACTTTGTGGAAAAAATCATGGATTTATGCCAATTGTTGTAAAAGTAGTTGAGCAAGCAGAATACGATGAATGGGTGTATGGAAAAAAACAAGAAGCAATTAAGCTAGCTGAACTTACAACAAAAGAATGGTCTACAGAAGAACTAGTTGCAAGAGGCGAAGGAATTTATGAAGTAAATTGTGTTGCTTGCCATCAAACGTCTGGTCAGGGTATTACAGGAATATTTCCTGCTCTTGCTGGCAGCGATATTGTAATGAACAACAAGGATAGGAATATTGAAATTTTAATGGAGGGTGTCCAGGGGGCAGCCATGAACTCATTTAGTTATTTATCTGAGGTTGAATTAGCAGCAGTTATTACCTACACGAGGCAATCGTGGGGTAATGAAGACAAAGGCGATGGAGAAATTGTTATACCCAAAGACATCGTAGAGTATAAAGAAACAAAAATTTAAGGTAGGAAGATATTATGAGTGCAGTAATTGAAAATCATCATGATGACCACCATCATGGTCCAGCCAAAGGAATTACTAGATGGTTGTACACGACTAATCATAAAGACATAGGAACACTATACCTATGGTTTAGTTTTGCAATGTTCCTGATTGGTGGAGCGATGGCAATGGTTATAAGAGCTGAACTATTCCAGCCAGGAATGCAAATAGTTGAGCCTGAGTTTTATAATCAAATGATCACATTGCATGGCCTAATCATGATTTTTGGTGGCGTGATGCCAGCCTTTGTTGGCCTGGCAAATTGGTTAGTTCCAATGATGATTGGTGCTCCTGATATGGCATTACCTAGGATGAATAACTTAAGTTTTTGGATATTACCATTTGCTTTCTTTATTCTACTTTCTTCATTATTTATGGAAGGCGGAGCTCCGAATTTTGGTTGGACATTTTATGCACCTCTTTCAACAACTTATGCACCACCAAGTGTAACCTTCTTTATTTTTTCAGTTCACATTATGGGTGCCTCATCCATTATGGGAGCAATTAATGTTGTTGTTACAATCATGAACATGAGAGCACCAGGCGTTGA
>PAJW01000009.1 GCA_002710265.1 Gammaproteobacteria bacterium
AACCCCCACGCCTTGCGGCACTTGGTTCTAAGCCAAGCGTGTCTACCAGTTCCACCACATCCCCAGGCTCATGCATTATATATACTTATAGGCATTAAGTGAAAAAAATATAAAGTTAAAGATCGTATGAGATTTGATTTTTACGATTTTTTTGAACAACAAATAAAGATAAAAATAAAAGAGTTCCAATTGATAATGTAACAAGAGAGTAATTAGCTACCCCATCAAAGAATAGACTAAATATTCTTGCAATTATCATCGTACCTATGATGTATAAGAGAATACTACCAATTTGTACTTTTGATGATGAGTAAACAAATCTAATAGTTAAATAACCACATGCAGTAAAAAAACCTGCGTAAGTTCTTATCATTGATGCTAGTGCAATAGCGCTATCATCAACATCAAATGGAATGAACATGCTATTAATATTTGGAGAAAAAATTACTATTAATCCAGAAACAATCATAAAAGAACCTAGAACAACTAATAAACTTTTAGCTATGAGTGACGTCATAATACTCCAAGCATGTACATCGCTAGAAAAAATGATAAGCCACCAAAGCTCATCCAGATATACATCTCTTTGTAATTGTTAAACTTATATGAATTAATTGCAAGAAAACAGCAGAAAATCGGAGCTATGACTAAAACGCCATATCCTATTAATATAGCTAAGGGAATGAATGCTAAAAAAAGAAATACCTGCAAGAAAAACTTATTCATATCTTTATAAAACTATTATTTTCAGAGGATGTCAATTTTCCTCACTATCTAATAAATCTTTAGTTTGAATATTGCTAATCTCGGTTTGAATTTCAAGGATTGTTTGATTTAATTGATTTTTATAATTATTAAGAGCTTGAATACTATCATCAAGTAGCATTAATTGAGTATTCACTGAACTCAGGTTTAGTTGTATTGAATTTAATTCAATTTCCAATCCCTTTAACAGATCAACGTTTTCAGCATTTTTTTCTATACTGTCACTGTTGTCTTCAAGATTTTTTTGATTGGCAATTATGTCTTCTTCTAATTTTGATACTAGCTTTTCTATTTTTGCAGATTGATTTGTAAGTTTTTGAATATTAACTTTGTTTCTTTTATTACTTAAATCCCAAAGCTTTCTTATTTCCTTATCTAAAAATTGAATTGATGATGAGATNTCTGTAATNGTGTCATTATTNGTTTCATCTGCGATNTTTATTTGTTCTTCTATGANACTTAGCCTTTCATCTATTATTTGCATGGATGAANTANTATTTTCNGATTCAANAGTCTGCCAAATCCATAAAAATAGTATGCTCATNAAAGCGAGAACATATATAAAACCTACTAGAAGACCTCCTCTATTTTTTCTTTTGAGGTATGANGGNGTTTTTTTATCTATTTTCATTTTAAAAATTATACAATTAAATTTTTATACTATTTAGCTTATAATATTTATCTATTTTACCTTAACTTATAGGCGTATTTATGAATTTAGACTTTTCTGATGATCAAAAATTTCTTCAAGAAGAAGCAAAAAAATTTCTTGAGAAAGAGAATTCTGTAAATAGAAATAGGTCGGTCCTAGAAAATGAGGAAAGCCTAGACGTTGATTTGTGGAATAAAATAGTAGCTCTTGGTTGGACAGGAATAAGAATACCTGAAGAATATGGCGGTCTTGGTCTTGGTCATCTAGAACTATGTGTAATCGCAGAGGAGCTAGGAAGATATTTAGCTCCAGTACCCTTCTCTTCCTCAGTTTATCTTTTTACTGAAGCAATAATTAAGTATGCAGATGATTCTGTAAAAGAAGAAATACTTCCTAAATTAGTTACTGGTGAGATAGTTGGTACTCTAGCAGTAGCTGAAGANTTAAAAGCACCTTCTGCTGAAAATATTAATCTTACAAGTGATAAAAATGTAATTAATGGAATAAAGATAGCNGTTCCAGATGCTGAAATTGCAACTCATGTTATAGCTGTAGCTAAAACTGAATCTGGTGTTTCTTTACAACTAGTAAATCTTTCTTCAAAAGGCGTCAGTATTGAAAAGCAAGAAAANATTGATGAAAGCAGAGGATATTTTTCTATTAGCTTTAAAGATGTTGAAAGCAAATTAATTGGTGATAGTACAACTGGTTGGGAATTATATGAAAATATTATTAATCAGGCTGCTGTTTTGTTTAGCTATGAGCAAGTTGGTGGTTCNCANGCTGCCTTGGATATGGCAATTAATTATGCAAAAGAAAGATATGCATTTGGNAGACAAATAGGTTCTTTNCAAGCNATNAAACATAAGCTGGCCGATATGTATATTGCTCTGACATTGGCTAAGTCAAACTGCTATTATGCTGCATGGTCTTTGTCTACAAACTCATCTGACTTACCTGCAGCCTCTGCAACTGCTCGTGTAAGTGCGACAAAAGCATATCAATTATGCTCTAAAGAAAATATTCAAACCCATGGAGGAAATGGATTTACTTGGGAGTACGATTGTCATATGCACTATAGACGCTCAAAACTTTTGAGCTTAAATATAGGCTCTCTAAGTAATTGGAGAGAAAAGTTAGTTACAAGCCTTGAACAATCAAATATTAATTAGGATAAATTATGGATTTTAAAGACACACCNGAACAAGCTAAATTTAGAAAAACATGTCGCGAATGGCTAGAGAATAATGCCACTCTCAAAGATGCCTCACCATCAGAATCAAATTTTGCTAATAAAGATATTATTAAAGAAGCTAAGGCTTGGCAAAAAAAGAAATATGATGCAGGTTGGGCTATGCTGCATTGGCCTAAAGAGTATGGAGGAATTGGTGCCTCACCTATTGAGAGAATAATTTGGGGCAATGAAGAATCTAAGTTTAATGTGCCAAAAGGCATTTTTGAAATTGGCCTAGGTATGTGTGGGCCTGTAATGATGCAATATGCCTCTGAAGAGCAAAAAGAAAGATATTTACCACCCATGGCAGAAGGTAAAGAAATTTGGTGTCAATTATTCTCAGAACCTTCAGCTGGTTCTGATGTTGCAGGCTTAAGAAGCAAGGCGGTCCAAAATGGAGATAAATGGATTATTAATGGTCAAAAAGTTTGGACATCNGGAGCTCATTTTTCAGACTTTGGAATACTTGTTGTGAGGCATGATCCGAATTTAGAAAAACATAAAGGCTTGACATTCTTTTTTGTTGATATGAAATCTCCTGGTATTGAGGTTAANCCAATAAAACAAATAACTGGTGGTTCAAGTTTTAATGAGGTTTACTTTACTGATGTTGAAATTCCTGATTCNCAAAGACTAGGAGAAATCGGTGATGGCTGGAAAGTAGCAATAACCACGCTTATGAACGAAAGATTGGCTGTTGGAGATGCTGATGGTTGTGATGTAGAAGATGCATTTAAATGGGCAAAAACTCAAGATAGCTTAGGAGAGCCTCTCTTAAATAATAAAGCTGCAAGAGAATCAATTGCTGATTGGTATTGTGAGGCAAATGGCCTGAANAATACAAAGCTTAGAACAATGTCAGCTTTGTCTAAGGGAGATACNCCNGGACCTGAAGCATCAATAACAAANATTGTAAGTGCTGGAAAACTTCAAGATATTGGAAACTTCGGAATTGATTCAATGGATATGACCGGTATGTTGAAATCTGATAACGCAGACATTAGAAGATTTCAAAATGCTTGGCTTGGCGCTCCTGGGTTAAGAATTGCTGGTGGTACTGATGAGATNTTAAGAAATATTATTGCTGAAAGAGTTCTTGGCTTACCTCAAGACCCTCGAGCTGATAAAGGCGTTCCTTATAAAGATATACCATCTGGNAATTCTTAATCTACCTAAATATTGATAGGAATTGCAGAAATTCTGTATTCATGCCATTTGTTTGAATTGAACCAGTGGCCAAAGATGTTATTGGACTTTTAAGCCCTGTTAAAACTCTTTTAAGCTCAATTTCATTTGTTTTTACCTCAATGTTACACACTTGCTCTGTATTATCAGAAATAACAGCAACATCATTCCTTAAAATAATGCTTCTATTTAAACCAGAATTAAAATTGAAACATGCTTTATATAAAGATTTGTCATGGTTTTCAGGATTAAATCTCACAGAAATTACACTGAAAAGAGTATCTATAGAAATTTGATTTAAAATTGAGTCATCAATATTAAGAAGAGATGGAGATTCAAAATCATCATTTAATTCAAGAGCAGATGTCAAAAAGTAATTTCTCTTGTTAGGGTTTGATGATTTTGATCCCTCATAAATTAAAGCCTTTTGCCTTAATTCTTTGACTTCACTCGTAAATAAATCTAAAGAGATTAAATAATCGCTTAATTCTAATGCCCATTGCATGTCTTCATTATCAACAGCAATTTTTAGACTCTTAATTAATTCTTCATCTCCGCCAGCTAAAGCTGAAATTCTTTGAGCTTTTTGAGTTCTTGACAAGGGGTCTAATTCAGAAGGATTACCATTAAACCAACCAAGATATCCATTAAAAATACTCTTTACAGACCATCTTACGGTTCCATAGAATTCATATAAAAAAGGTGAATCAGATAAACTTTTTGGTAATTTAATCATCTCAGAAATCTCATCAGGATAAAATCCTTGATTCATAAGTCTAATTGTTTGATCATGAATGTACTGGATAGCATCTCTGTAAGTATTTAGGATATCTTTAATTTCTTTTTTGCCAACAATTGGTCTTGTATGACTAGGGAATAAATATTCTGGTGAAAAAGATTGCATTTTATCAATACTATTAATCCATCCTTTTACATCTCTGTGTGTTGTTCCTCTTATAGTGTAGAGGTTTGGAAAGGTCTTATATATATTGTCGCCTGGCATTAATGATTTATGTTTTGGTAACCAAACGAAAAGTTGGTCATTAGTTTCGCCAGGCGCATGATAAAGCTCTATCTCAACTCCAGAAATTGAAGTCTTTAATTCATTACTAAAAGTTACATCTGGCTTAAGATAACCATTTGGTGATTTAGAAACATTTAAACTTGGCCCAATACCAACATTAATAAGATCTTCTTTGGGTAACAAGGTTCCAAACATCCTTGTGCTCCTTTCGGTAATTACTGGATTTAAAATTCCAATGATTCGTTGAACATAAAAATCTGTATCCTCATGAGCAATTACCATAGGCTTGTCTTCTTGAGTGGTCAAATAATGAGCTGCGCCAAAAGTATGATCACCATGATTATGAGTATAAATTATTGCCTTTACTGGTTTTGAATCCTTCTCACTAAATAAATTATATATTTGCTTAGCTTCAAAAACACTATCAGCTGCATCAATAATTATATTTCCATCATTCCCTTCAACCATAATCGAATTGGCAATACCAAAGCCAATTGCAAAATGAATTTTCCCTCCAGGAGTATCAAAGGTGATAACCTCTTTTTTAAATTCTTCAGAATGTTCTATTAATTTTTCAACTTCAGAGGTTAGGGGAATGTCAATATTTGATGGAGAATTTTTGGAACAAGATATTAAAGAAAATAGAAGTATTACAGCAAAATATTTAATCAAAATTATTGGCCTACAGAAAGCTCAACATTATTTCGTCAACTAAAATAGCTGAGGCATCATCTGATGATATTGCTCTATTAGAACCATCTCTCCAAACAGTAACCACGGTCCAAACTGTCTTTTCTTGTTGAAGGTCTTTTAAATTTACTCTAAGAATATTCTCAGTAACAGTATAGACATTGTCACGAAACCTATAGTAATCCCAATAATATCGAGAATAGTAATAATCCATTCTGTCAGACTCTACAGAGTCTTTTGTTGTAAAGTTAATTTCAAAAATAAAATTAGACTCTTTATTAAATTTTAAACCTCTTTCAGATATTGCGCCTTTGAGTTCTTCCTTGAAACTTTCCAGTACAATTGGATTTATCTCAGCACTCATATTTGAAGTATTTATCTTTATATTAAAATCGTTATAATTATCAAGGTTAAATGTTTCAATAGAATCAACCTGAATATTGGATTGAGTAGTTGAACACCCTATGACGACAATCAAAGTAAAGAGCGTTGTAATATATTTCATAACAGTTTTAATTTATTAATATGTTTAATTTAGAAGATCAAAAGTATATAAAACTATTAGACCTTAATGCACAAATATATAACGAATCTGAATTCAATTGCAAGCATATTCATTTAGATTCGAAAAGTGATGAAAAAGTTTTCATGGTCGCATTTAGAACGATTCCTGAAGACTCTACCGGAGTTGCGCATATTTTAGAGCATACCGCTCTTTGTGGTTCTAAAAAATATCCTGTTAGAGATCCTTTTTTTATGATGATAAGGAGATCATTAAATACATTTATGAATGCTTTTACATCTAGTGATTGGACCGCTTACCCTTTTGCAACTCTAAATGATAAAGATTTTAAAAACTTATTAAGTGTTTATTTAGACTCCTCATTTTTTCCTAATTTAGACAAGCTAGATTTTTTTCAAGAAGGCCACAGATTAGAATTTAAGGAAGAAAATAATACAGATAGCGAATTAGAAATTAAAGGAGTTGTATTCAATGAAATGAAAGGAGCTATGAGCTCAATTTCAAGTCAATTGTGGCATGGCATGTCAAAGCACTTATATAGCTCGTCAACATATAAACATAATAGTGGAGGCAATCCTGAAAATATTATTGATTTAACTCATGATTACTTAGTAGAGTTTCATAAAAAGCACTATCATCCATCTAATGCTACCTTCTTCTCATTTGGTAACGTTAATCCAAAAGAAATTCAAGAATTCATAAATGAAAATGTTCTGCGAAGCTTTGAACCTTCGAATCAAAAAATATTTGTTGAAAATGAAGAAAGAATTTCAAAACCTAAGACTGTTTCAGAATTCTATAACCCTCTTCCCAATGATGAAAAAAATCATCATGTTGTTTTAAGCTGGTTGTTAGGCGAGAGTCATAATCCGGTTCAATTACTTGAGTCATACTTGATGTCAAATATTCTTCTTGATAATTCAGCATCACCGTTAAGAAAAGTCTTAGAAAGTACAAAGCTGGGCAAGTCTTTATCTCCACTTACAGGACTTGAAACAGATCATAAAGAGCTTGTATTTGCTGCAGGTCTTGAAGGTGTTGATGCAAATGCTCAAGACAAAGTCGAATCTCTGATTATTAATTGCTTAAAGAAAGTAGTTAAGGACGGTATTCCTCATGATGTTATTAAATCCTCACTTCATCAATTAGAAATAAAGCAAAGAGAGATAACTGGTTCTGGAATGCCTTATGGATTACAAATAATGTTAAGTTGCCTGCCTGCATGCATCCATAATGATGACCCATTAAAAGTTTTAGATTTGGATAGCTCGTTCACCAAAGTTAAAGAAAATCTTAAGCAAGATAGGTATCTAGAAAAATTAATAGAAGAGAAATTGATAAATAATGCACACAGACTAAATTACTCTCTAATTCCAGATGTTTCATTGAATAAAAAAAATGAAGAAAAGATATTAAAAAAAATTGAATTAAAATCAAAAGAACTATCTGATTCTGAAAAGAATGAAATAAATATACTTGCGAAAGAGCTTAAAGATAGACAAAACCAAATAGACAATCCCGAAATATTACCTAAGGTAACAAAACAAGACATACCTGAAAAAAGAAATTATCCAGATGTTATTACTTCTGCATCAAAAAATTCATCTAATCATTTTTATAAAACTGGAACAAATGGTATTACCTATCACTCAATCCTCTATCCTTGTGAAAATCTTACTCCATAGGAATTTCAAGCTGCATCGCTATTTTCTAGTACCCTTACAGATGTAGGTATTGCTAATAAAGGTTTTGAAGAAGTTCAAAGAATGCAATCAGCTTATACTGGTGGAATCGCTGCTTCTTTTTCGCTAATACCTCATGAGCAGGAATACAAGCTTGCACTTCATATTAGCTCAAAATCATTAGAAAAAAATGAGGCTAAAATGCAAGATTTGATGATGCAAACAGTTTCTGAATCCAATTTTATTGAAAAAGAAAGAATTAAAGACTTATTAAACTTTATCTCATCTGCAAACGAACGTTCATTGATTCAAAATGGTCATGTCCTGGCTATGAGCAATGCAGGAGCGCAAATTAATAACATTGCATCAACAAGTGACATTGTATCTGGTTTAGGTTTCATTACTAATACAGGATATTTAACAAAAAATATTGAAAGAAACGAAAATCTTGAAAAATATATTGATATTCTTCAATCAATTAAAAATAAAATAAATTTACAACCCTTTCATACTTTTACAGCTACATCTCTAGAAATGGAGAAATCTCAACTCATCCATCAATTTGAAACAAAAGAAAGTAATTCATATCTACAAAATCTTTTAAATATTCAAGAAGACAAAATAGGATGGATTACTGGAGCTCAAGTATGTTATTGTGCTGAAGCATTTCCTACAGTTGATATGGAACATGAAGATGCTCCTGCATTAACTGTTTTAGGAGCTGTTCTTAGAAATGGTTATCTGCATTCTGCTATTAGAGAAAAAGGTGGAGCATACGGAGCAGGCGCTTCTCAGGACTCAAAAAATAAAATTTTTAAATTCTTTTCATATAGAGACCCAAGGTGCTCAGAGACTTTTGATGAATTCGCCAAATCAAGAGAATGGTCACTCAAAAATATTACTGCTGCTCAACTAGATGAAGGTGTACTTGGAGTTATATCTGGCATAGATAAACCTTTATCACCCTATGGAGAAGCAATGAATGATTTTCTTGCAAACATAGATAATAAAGATATAAATATGAGGCTAAATTTTAGGTCCAAGATCAAAGAATGTTCTCTTGATGATCTTGTAAATGTTTCAAGAAAATATTTATTCAATGAGTCGAAGCAATCTATCATTGCTGGTGAAAATTATATCGATGAAATAAAAAATCTTGGTTTTAAAATTAAAAATATCTAAAAAAACAAAAATTTCTTTTTCTTTAANTCTTTGGCNCAACTCCAGTATTGTTTTTGATATTTAGAAGACCTCGCTTGAACTCTATCTGCTACTTTTATNAGCCATTGTTTTTTTCTATATGTTTTTTTNTCAAANCCNCCATATCCNTCATGGTANGCAAGATATAATGACCTTGCATCNGTCCTTTCAAAACCNTGATAATANCCTTTACTTGCATACCAACCAATAAAATCAGCTGAATCAGAGAAGTCTTTTCTATTTGCTCTAGTNTTTCCTGTNTCNTCTTTATANTCTTCCCATGTATTGGTTAGAGCCTGAGANTAACCNACAGCTGTNGAAGGNCTAGACCAAGGAATAAAACCTAATATTTTTTCTCTTTCAGGNTTTGCATCTGCTTGAAAGCTAGATTCTTGATANACNAATGACATTAAAACATATGGAGGTATTTTCCANCTTTTTTCNCTTCTTATAACTGCTTTATACCAACTTCTTTTTTCTTCAAANATTAAACATATGTTATCTGGATTCTC
This sequence comes from Gammaproteobacteria bacterium, assembly GCA_002710265.1. Classification (GTDB taxonomy): domain Bacteria; phylum Pseudomonadota; class Gammaproteobacteria; order Magnimaribacterales; family D2472; genus SAR86A. The sequence continues at coordinate 9,468 of PAJW01000009.1, forward strand.
AGGAGGTCTNGTAGCACATGATTGAATTACAAAAATTGTAAGCAGTATAAATGNTANNANTTTAAATTTTTTCATCTTCTTTGAAACCTCTAAAATTTTTAAATCTTGGGAATCTAAGGCTAAANTGCTCACCTTCAATACTTTGTGTTATNGCATCAGCCCTTATCTCTACCATTCTACCAATAAGTTTATCTTTTGCAGACCAGAATTTTTCTCTATCATCGTCTGTAAGGCCACTTCCGACACTTAATGAAAAGAATTTGCCATCGTCTTCACCTTCAACATGAAATGCACCTAATTTTCCTGCATGCTTGCCAGAACCTTCTTGTATATCAACAACCTTCAATGTAACTTCAATAAATGGTTTTATTTTTAACCAAGCGTGGCTTCTTTTAGACTCATAATAATTATCATTTGGTTTAATCATTAATCCTTCAAAGCCTTTATCAAGGGCTTCTTTGTTCATAGATGCAAATTTTTCTTGTCCTGCCTCTTCATCAAAATTAATTATTTCATAATCAACTAATTTGATAACTTCATCAAAAGTTTTAGCTAATTTATTTAGCTCAGCCTTCCTTTCAATTGAATTTAAATTACTTTTTCCTTCGTTAAATTCTTTAAGAGGAAGCATGTCAAACAAAGCAAGATAAGCATCATCGGTCTTAGCACCCGATTTTCTATAAACTTGTTTCATTAAAGCTTGAAAATCGTCACTCATTATNTCACCATCAAAAACAATATTATTGTATTTGTCTTTNCTTAAGGCGTTTTCAATATGAGGAAAGTTATTAAANATTTTTCCATTTCTACTATATAAAGTAGCTATACCCTTCTTAACAATTGCTATTACTCTTACACCATCATATTTATACTCAACTAAACAGTCGCCCTTTATCTTTTTTGGATGCTTAGCTCCATCATGAGCTAACATACAAGAAAAAACTGGTACTTTAAATTCTAAATCCATCCTTTTAGCTACATTATTTACAGTCTTCTCACTTACCCCACATCTTAAATCCTTTATAAGTATTCTTCTGTACCAGCTGTTCCATTGATCTTTTTTTGATGTATTAACCAAATCAATAATTAGGTCTCTAGCTGCATGTCCAGTTTTTTCTCTATCTATCAATTGATTTGCTGCTTCTTTAAAAGAATTCCATTCAAGACCATTCCCATCCTTATCACTTTCAGGAACTTGCTTTACACCAAATGTAATCAATGGATCAAGGCACATAACTAAACCTTCTTGAAAATCTTTATCATTAAGATATTTTTCTATTACGCCCTCTTTGAATAATCTACTGTTATCACTTTCGAGCTCTGTGATGATTTTCCAAGGTTCTATCATTAATTTATTTATCCTCGCTTGATAAATTCTTAAGCTGTTTTATTCTTGCAATATCTTGCGCTCTTGATTCAATATGAGAAATCATTTGCTTTGTTATTGGTGTTCTCTCTTCATCACATAAGTTTGCATGGAATTTCTCTGAAAAATTAATAGAAAATTCAATCATTGATTTTATGGCATTTACTGGGTCTTCTGTAGAGCTCAAATTTGATGCAATTACTATTGCAAAAGTCTTAGTATCTGATTCAAATGTTCCTGGATTTAATGCATTAGCTATTCTAAAAATNTCATTTCCATTTTCATCTACAAATGAAAAGTATTTATTTTTTAAAACTGCTCCATAATTTGATAAAAAACCAAAGATTTGTTCAATATCAAAAAAAGATTTATCGACTGAGATTAAATTTAGAATTGCTAACTCTTGTTCAAGATTTTCTTTAGCTTCCTCTTCTTCAAAATTAAATGTTTTTTGTTTTTTTTCTTGGGTTAAAGCCTCTTGATTTATACTATTAGGGACTTCTTCTATTTTTACTTTTAATTTACCTGAGTTCGAGATTTTTCTTATGAATAGAAATACTATTATTAAAAAGGTTAATACAGCCAATCCTATTAAGTATATTTCTGAGTTTATACCCATTTATGATTCTGCTAATTCTAATGCCTGATTAACATCTACTGATACCATTCTAGAAACTCCAGCCTCTTGCATAGTAACACCCATAAGGTAATCACTTCTTTCCATTGATACTTTGTTATGCGTAATAAAAATAAATTGTACTGATTTAGACATTTCTTCAACCATATTTATAAACCTAAGTGTATTGAGGTCATCTAGTGGAGCATCTACCTCATCAAGNAAACAAAAAGGAGCAGGATTTAAATCAAATATNGAAAAAACTAANGCCAGAGCTGTTAATGCTTTNTCTCCACCAGATAGTTGAGATATTGAAGAATTCTTTTTTCCTGGAGGTCTTGCCATTAATACTACACCTGCATGAAGTGGGTCATCATCAGTAAGTGTAAGTTCTGCTATACCTCCTCCAAATAATTTGGGAAAAACCTCTTTTAATTTAATATTTACTGCATCAAAACTGTCTTTAAAAATAGTTTTAGTTTCATTGTCTATCTTTTTAATTGCGCCTGTAAGCTTTTCTAATGCTTCTATAAGATCATCATATTGCTTATCTAATTCCTCTTTTCTTTTTGATTCTTCTGCAATTTCTTCAGGTGCTGCAAGGTTTATTGCTCCTAACCTAATAATCTTAGATTCTACATCTGTTAATTTGTCCTCTAATTCAGAAACTGTAATAGCTTTATAATCCTCGAAATTTATTTCATTAATATCTATTCCAGCGTCATGAATTTTTTTATTAGAATTATCTAAATTGATNTCATATGTTTTCAGTTCTAATCTTATATTTGTGGACTTTTCAGATAAGGACTTTGTATCTAAATCAACTATAGATTTTTTATTTTCAAGCTCCCTTAAGTCATCATTAAATTTGGATTGTTTTTGTCTTAACGAAATTAAAATTGATTCTGCTTCAGAACTTTTACTTACAAAAGCCTCCATTTCTTCTTGAATAGATTGTTTTGATTTTTCTGCTTCATTTATTTGGTGAGAAAGATCACTTTCACGAGATAGATATTCTTCTGTAAGGGATTTTGATTGTGCAGATGCTATATTNAAAATGCTAGTCAGAAGCTCTTTTAATTCACTAGCCTTACTATATACATTGTCATTCTTTATATTATATTTTTGCAATGTCTCAATGATGCTATTAATAAGATGCATAGCCTTTTCACTAGGGCTTAACTCATCAAAATTTTTCTCTGATTCTTTTGCTTTTTCTAGATTTTCTCTTGCTTTTTCAAGTTTATATTTGGTTTCGTTCTCTGTTTTGTTTATATTTTGTAAATTAGCCTCTCTCTTAGCTATCTCTGCACCAATTGAGTAAAAATTCCTCTGGGCAATATCGTATTCTGATAAAACAGATTCATTTTCAGTTCTATATTGGTCAATTTGTGACTGAATAGTNTCAGATTCAGCATTTTTAATTTTTAGATCTCTGTTAAGTGCGTCTAATTTTTTTTGAAGTCCATCTCTATTATTTTTGGCTTCTAATGAAAATATTATTGCCGTATCAAGTTCAATTTTTGATTTTTCTTCCTTTAGNATNTTATATTTTTCAGCTGCCTTTGACTGATTCTCCAATCTTTTTATAAGTCTTCCAATCTCATCTCTAATGTCTTTGACTCTTGAGAGATTTTCTTTNGTTCTCTTAATTCTAGATTCTGTCTCTCTTCTTCTTTCTCTGTATTTAGAGACACCTGCAGCCTCCTCAATATGTGTTCTTAGCTCATCTGGTTTTGCGCTGACTAACTTGCTAACCATACCTTGCTCAATTATTGCATATGAACTTGGGCCTAATCCTGTTCCTAGAAATATATCTTGTACGTCTTTTCTTCTACATTTTGTATTGTTTATAAAATAATCAGATTGAGCATCTCTAGTCATTACTCTCTTTATTGAGACTTCATTNTATGAAGCATATTCACCACCAATTTTGGCACTAGAATTATCAAATAGTAATTCGATACTGCATTGTCCTGATGCTTTTCTATTTTCTGAGCCATTAAATATGACATCAACCATGGATTCGCCTCTTAAATTTTTTGCTGAGAGCTCTCCCAGAACCCATCTTATCGCATCAATTACATTAGATTTACCGCAACCATTTGGTCCAACCACACCAACCATATTTGTTGGGAAAGATATTTTCGTTGAATCAACGAAACTTTTAAAACCTGAGAGTTTTATATGTTTTAGCTGCATTTTAAGAGTCTAATTTTCTATGTATATTATAACTCTTGTGATTTTTTTAACCATTCATTTGGTTCAATTTTATAGCTTATAAATGGTGTATTTGGGCTTAAAACAACAAGATTATTTACATAAAAAACTTTGCTTTTATCTTCACAATTTATTGATAAATACATTTCAATTGTTTCATTGTTTAAATACGCTGAAGCAAGATCAAAACCAGGTATTAGACTACTTCTATTTGTGATTTCAATACTTTCCTTTAGAGAAAATGTTTCTTCACCTATTGGAATCTCAGGACCATTTAAAATAAATAATCTTATCTCGCCGTTAGTGAAGGAGCATGGATAATATGATTGATCTGAAATTTTTAATGATACTTCAGAAAATTCAGGGAACTTCGCATCTCTTAAGCTTGTATACATATTATAAAAAATTAATTTTTCTTCATTGGAGTCAAAAAATTTTTCTGAAAAAGTCACCAAGCTTTCAGCAGATGTTAACTTATTTAGTTCTATGGCTTTTGAAACTAAACTTATCAACCAAATTTGAATTTCATCTTTTTTAAGAACTTCTTCCATACTAGCGAAATTTTGAGTGGTGATTTTAGAATTGATATAAATTTCATCAACTATTTTATTTTTAAGAATTTGTTTATTTAGACTCCCTAGGATAGAAAATTTACTGATATATACAAATAAACAAATGGATAAAATTATCGCAGACAATCCAAAAATTATACCTTTGCTTTGAGTTTTACTTGCAAGTAAGTAAGCTAAAATAGGTAATCCTGCAAAAAATGCTATAAATATAAAAGTAAGCATTATATTTTTCTTCTTAAAAAGAAAAGTATAAATGCCAAAATTATAAATATAACCGGGCTAAGCCATAGTAAATAAGTATCTTGACNAAATTGAGGGTCATAAAGAGATTCTTTTCCAAATCTTTGCGATACATATTCTTTAATCTCAGAGTTAGATTTGCCTTGTTTTATCATCTCAGCAATTTTTAATTTAAGATCTTCTGATACTGGNGCATTTGAGCTTGATAGAGAACCTGAAGTACATTTTGGGCATCTTATTTCTTTAATTAAGTTGTTAAACCTTATTTCATCATCTGTATTATCAAATTCATAAACTATTGCAGAAAATGAATAGCAAGATAANAAGATACAAAAAGATAAGATATATTTCATTTTAGAATAATTTCTTTTGAGGTTATTACTGGTTTGAANACTTTATNCCATATGGACTCATTAACCTCGCCTTGATAATGAGCAACTACAATTCCGTTATTTATTAAAAATGTCTCTGGCGCTCCTGTAACACCCATATCTAACGCTAAAGAACCTTTAAAATCATGAATTATTAAATCATATGGATTACCAAACTTATTAATCCATTCAACTGCAGAGCTCCTGTCATCCTTATAGTTTAGTCCAATAATTTTAATTCCATCTTGGTTTAATTTTGATAAATAAGGATGTTCAACTCTGCAAGTAATACACCAACTTGCCCAAACATTTAGAATAAAATTACCAGTAAGATCATCATTGTTAATATTAGATTCGTTTTCTAAAGTTAGTAATGAGAATTGAGGAATCTCAAAATTTTTATAATCTGCGCCTGGATATGTTTCCTCAGTTGATAAAAGTAAATAAAACATGCAGACAAAAGCAATTGGAACAACTAAGACTAATAATCTGAGAACTAAATTCATAATTATGATTTTCTGCTACTAAATATTAACATTAGACCAGAAAATGACATAAAAATAGCAGATATCCAAATCCATCTTATTAAATAATTTATTTGAATATTCACTATCCAACTGCCATCATCTAGCTGATCGCCAATCGTTAAATATATATCCCTTAACAAAGATACATGGATTGCAGTTTCAGTGGTTATTTGTCCTCTTGTAAAATACTTTCTTTTTTCAGGGCTNAGGGTNTANGAATTTAANTCATTATCTCTTATAACAAAGNTAGCTTTTATAGCATCATGATTAGATTTATTGATAACTCTTATGTCTTGAAAGAATATATTCAAATCTTTATATGTTTCAGACTGATTTATTTTTATATTTATTGCCCTTTCTGTACTTAAAACACTATTAAGTGCTATCGATATAATTAAAAGTCCAAGTGAGAAATGAGCAACTGCACTAAAGGGGTTCAAATATTTTTTTCTTGTAAAAGAAATACTTATTTCAATCAAATATCTAAATATTAATAAAAAGCCAGCAAACAATGAAATAATTATTGAAGCTGAGGTTATTTCAAAAAAATAAGTGCTAANAAATGTTGATGCNATTGCGAGTATTGTTGAAAAAAATGATGGAGCCGCAAAGAATGGGATTCTGATTGTTCTTTGCCACTTTGAATCAATCGAAAAAAATAAAAATATGCATGCAATAACGACTATCGGAACAAATATAGCATTATAAAAAGGTGCTCCTACACTTATTTTTTGATTATATAANTATTCATAAATTAAAGGATATGTGACACCTAGCATTACTGAGAAAACTAAGGAACCAAAAAATATATTATTTATTGATATAAAAGACTCCTTCGAGAAAGATTTAATATTCCCAACTGATTTAATTGTAGGGAATCTAAAAACAAATAAGACCATTGAAAATATAATTATTGTTCCAATAAATGCAAGTAAGTAAAGACCCCTTTCAGGATCATTTGCAAATGAATGAACACTATCAATAATTCCTGACCTAACTATAAATGTTCCAAAAAGACTCAATGAAAATACAGAAATTGATAATAAGATAGTCCAAATTCTTAAATTAGATGACTTAATAGAAACACTAAGAGAGTGTAAAAATGCTGTTGCAGCAAGCCATGGCATTAGAGCAACATTTTCTACTGGATCCCAAAACCAATAACCTCCCCAGCCGAGCTCATAGTATGCCCACCAGCTACCAAGAGTAATACCAACTGTAAGAAAAATCCATGCAACTACTGACCAATTTCTTGCTAACTGTTCCCATTTAATATCAGAGTTACCATGAATTAGAAAAGCAATTGCACAAGCAAAAGGTATTACAAAACCTACATAGCCAAGATATAGAGTAGGAGGATGGATTGCTAATGCAGGGTCTTGTAAAACAGGATTAATATCTGCTCCATTTGATGGTGCAAAAGGAAAAATAGTTTCAAATGGATTAGAGGTAATTAATAAAAATAATAAAAATCCAACTAATATAATTGAGATAATTCCAATACTCTTAGATTTTAATATTTCTTTATTGTCTACCTTAACATTAAACAAAAACCCCCAGGCAGCTAGAAAAATAATCCATAAAAACATGGAGCCCTCATGCGCGCTCCAAATTGAAGAGATTTTATAAAATGTTGGTAACTCAGTATTAGAATGACTTGCAATGTATGCAACAGAAAAATTGTCTGTAACTGCAAGCCATATATAAATAACAAATGATGAAAAAAGAAATAAAAATGCATGTGAGTATGTTCTACTAATGAGCTTTGAAATAAGAACATCTCCAGATCTCACAAACGAGAAGCAGCCAACTAAGAAAAATAATCCTGTAGCTAATATACTTAAAAAATGTGAAATCTCAATTATCATTTTTAATGTTTAAGTTAGGTGGCATATAGTTTTCATCATGTTTAGCTAGAACTTCCTCAGCATAAAAAATTTCGTTTCTTAAAAAACCTAAAGTAACTACGCCGCTGCCCTCTTGAAATAAATCTGGCACAATCCCATTAAACTCTACATTTATAAAATTTTCATAGTCTGTAACTGTAAAGATAATTTTCGATTCTTTACGAATAACAGAACCTTCCAGAACCATTCCTCCAATTTTAATTCTTTTATCATCAGGAATTTCAACTTTGCTAAGCTCGGTTGGAGTAAAGAAATAATCAAGCTTTGAGTTTAAAGAATATAAAATAAGTGTGATTCCTGAAATTGAAAATAAAAGAACTAATACAATATTAAAAATTCTTTTCTTTCTAATTGGATTCATTGAGTTTATTTTTTATTTTTTGAATTTTTTTTCTATAACTAGTGAAAAATACTGTTAAACATAAAAACACAATTGCGCACACTGTCCATACATAAATACCATGTCCATTCATATATATGGCCTCTTCAATAGAATTAAATGCAAAACTAAACATAATCTTTAATCCATGACTTGGTCTTCTCTCTTACCAAAATCTGATGTTTAGATGAAATAAGAACTAAACATGTGATTAAACCAAAAAAACCAATAATTGAACCAATTAATGGATAAAGCATAACTGGATCGATTGCAGGCTTATTTGTTAAGGTTATGGAGGCTGATTGATGTAATGTACTCCACCAGTCAACTGACTTTTTTATTATTGGTATGTTGACTGCTCCAACAATCACCAACCATGAAAGTAATTTATCAGCTTTTTCATAATTGCTAAAAGAGTTATGAAGTGAAATAAGACCCAAATACATAATAAATAATATTAATGTAGAAGTTATTCTTGCATCCCACTGCCACCAAGTTCCCCAGGTTGGAATGCCCCATATTGAACCAGAAATTAGAGCAATAAAGGTAGTCATGGCTCCAATGGGGGCAATTGCAATTACAAGATATGCAGCTAATTTTACTCTCCAGATTAAATAGGTAACACTTGCTGTCGCCATAACTACATATAATGATTGCGATAAAAATGATGCAGGGACATGTAAATATATAATTCTGAAAGAATTTCCTTGTACAAAGTCTTCAGGTGTTAAAAGCAATCCCCACGTTAAAGAAAATATGTAAACAACTAATGAAAAATAGAAAATATAAGAATAAAACCTATTAACTTGAANCAAATAAGTTTTTGGAGATGCAAATTGATGTATAAATTTTTTTATCACTATAGTTTGTGTGCGAATAGTTTTATTCTAAATGAGCTTTTATTATATAAGATACAATAATAGGCACTANCACAATTATAATAGATAAGCAGCCTAATAATAAGAGTATAAATTCTAAGAAATTTATTCCCAATTGAATAGATATTAAACTTTTNCCTAACACAATCAACACAGGCAATGCCAAAGGCATTGTTACAAGCGCGCCTAAAAGTGAGCCTTTGTTTAAACTTAATGCATTGCCCAAGACAAATAAATTCAAAAAAATATATGAACTTATTAATGATAAAGGGACTATAGATATGCTTAAAATAAAGTTTTCTGTTGTTCCTATGGAAAATATAAAACTTAGCATTGAAACTGGCAAGCCAATCATTAGCCAATATATTAAGATTCTCATAGCTACCAAGAATTCAAAAGATGCATTTTTTAAAATTAGATGCTCAAGAGAGCCATCATTGTAATCCTCAATAAATATATCTTCGGTGGCTAGCATCATTGATATAAGTATTGCTATCCATAAGACAGAAAAAAAACCTATCTCAAGCTTATTTTGAAGAAATTCCACGGTCAAAGGATAAGCAATCATAATCAACCAAAAAACTAATATCGGCCCTAGCCAACTTCGTGTTTTCTTTCTGAGTTTTAAGTGTTCTAATTTTAATATCTTCATCTTAATAAAAGCTCTTTTGCATCTATTGAGCTACTGATATGTGATGTAAAGATAATGGATTTATCTTTACTGAGTTGATTGACTAAAAATTTGTTTAAAATTTCTTGAGTTTCTTTATCCAGCCCCACAAAAGGCTCATCCAGCACTATCAAATCTGATTTATTTAAAAATAACCTCAAAAGTGCAAGTTTTTTTTGTTGGCCATATGATAAGTTAGCAACATTTACATCTAGTAACTTCTTGAAGCCTAGAATCTCTATATAGCTGTTTAATTCAGGATGCTTATTTAGCTCCATTAATAAAATATTATCATCTAAACTAAGATAATTCTTTAATGCATTCTTGTGACCGAGATAGCATATCTCTTTATCAGAATTTATGTAAACATTTCCTTTGGTTTGTTTTGTTATTCCTAGAATGATTCTTATCAAGGTTGATTTACCAGACCCATTTGATCCTTGAATGTGGACAGCCTCGCCTTTTCCAATAGCAAAAGATAAGTTATGGAACAACTTATTATCATTAACTTTATAGGAAATGTTCTCTGCATTTACGATGAAGTTGGTACTCATTAATATATTGTGATTTTTTTGGTTCTTATTATAAGTGCTGGCAAAGGATTTTGTGGATCAATTCTAGAATAAAATCTTTTTGAAATCTCTTTAAAGGGAGAATTTCCTAATTTACCTACACCNCCAACAGAAAAGTATAATCTTTTATTAAAAAATATTCCCTGTTCAAGATTTGGGGTGCTGTTTATTGATGATGATATTCTTTTTAAATTATTAAGAATGTCGCTTTTTTTATCNNCAAAGTTAAACCAACCCCATGAAGAAATATCAATCATAGAAATTTTTTTTAGNATTTCTTTNGATTTTTTATTTGGGACTGAAGAAGGNGGAAGCAAAACAATAATATTACCNTTTGCATTTGATACTAAATTATCTAAATCTCTCTGNGTATTNTTTTTATTGGTAAAATTTGCAGGTATGAATTCCTCAGCCTTATTAGACTGAGGAATNTTAACTTTATTTAGCCTTTCACTTGAACCTAGAACTATGTAAGTTACTAATTCTTGATTCAAATTTTTTAGATTTTTGAAAGAGCTTGTTCAAAATCAGCAATGATATCATCAACATGTTCCAAACCTATTGAAAGTCTGACATATCCAGGTGTAATACCTGCAGCTAATAATTCTTCTTCATTGAGCTGGCTATGGGTTGTACTCCCAGGNTGTATTGCTAAACTTCTTGAGTCACCAATNTTTGCAACNTGATATACCATCTCTAAAGCATTAATGAATTTTTCTCCTGNTTCTCTTCCACCCTTAACCTCAAAGCCCATCAATCCACCATTGCCTCTAGTTAAATATTTTTCTGCCCTTTCTTTGGCATAACCATCCATCAATGAAGGGTAACTTACTCTTTCTACGGAATCGTGATTAGAAAGATATTCAGCAACTTTTTCTGCATTACTAGAATGTTCTCTCATTCTTAATGCTAATGTCTCTAAACCCTGAATAAACATAAATGCATTAAAAGGACTCATTGCTGCTCCCATGTCTCTTAGAATAGTTGTTCGTGCTTTTAATATATATGCTATTGGTCCTAGAGGCTTCACAGCTTCGGTCCAAACTGCTCCACCATAAGAAGGATCAGGTGTATTTAATGCAGGCTGTCTTTCAGGAACTGCCTCCCAATCAAAATTGCCACTATCAACAATAATTCCTCCAATAGAGGTACCGTGTCCACCTATAAATTTTGTAGTTGAGTGCATTGAAATAGCCGCTCCGTGATCAAANGGCTTACATATTACTGGTGCAGCTGTATTATCAACAATCAGTGGAATTCCTAGAGGCCTACCAATTTCTGCAACTTCAGAAATAGGAAAAACTTCAAAACTTGGATTTGGTAAAACTTCACCATAATATGCTCTTGTCTTATCGTCTGTTGCTTCAGCAAAATTGTTTGGATCTGCAGGATCAACAAATCTGACCTCAATTCCCATATCAGATAAAACATTTTTAAATAGATTGTACGTACCGCCATAAAGGTGAGCTGATGCAACAATATTGTCGCCATTTGATGCTAAATTTTGTATTGCCACTGCTGAGGCTGCTTGGCCTGATGCTACTGCTAAGGCACCAACACCTCCTTCAAGCGCTGCAATTCTATCTTCTAAAACAGCACATGTGGGATTCATAATCCTTGAATAAATATTTCCTAGCTCAGATAATGCAAAAAGGTTAGCTGCGTGTTCGGTATCATCAAACTGAAAGCTTGTTGTTTGGTGAATTGGAACCGCAACAGAATTAGTATTTTCGTCTTTTCTCCATCCTGCATGAAGCCCTATTGTTTCTGGATTTGAATATGTTTTACTCATTTAAGTAACTCCTCTATTTGTGAAATTTTGTATATGTAAGTATAGTAAATTATGTTTACTTACGACACCCTAAATAAATATATATACTNGAATATTNATAGCAAATAACTATAATTAGCGNAGGAAATTTATTATGGCAAAAAAATACACAAATTTTAGAATTGGAGGATCACCTCAGAAGGTTACTGAAGAATATACAGTCTGGTCTAATGACCTTTTGCAAAGAATAATTGCAAGTAAAACTGTTATTCAGCCTGGGGCATCTACTAAAGGTCACAAGCTCATAGACTCTGACGTTGTTTATATTATCACTAATGGTAGAGGTACTATGGAAATAGTAGAGTATATGAATTCTGATGAAGGTCATGGCTCAAATCCATCTTATGGTATTGAACATAAAGATTCTTATGAACTTTCAGCCGGTGATGTGGTTCTTGTTGAGTCAGGCGACTATTGCAANGTTGTTAATGATTCTGATCATGATCAGCTCACCTATCTTAGAGTATTTGATAGAGGTGGCTGGAGACAGTAATTAATGTTAAAAGCCCAACAAAACACAGATAAGCTAGCGATGGGCATTTCTATGGCATGCGTGATTCATTGTTTCTTTGCGCCCTCGCTCATTATCATGAGTTACGGCTTTCTCTCATTTTCAGTTGATAGTGAGCTTATTCATCTTGCAATACTAATAACTGCTTTTCCAATTAGCATGCTTGCTTTAACTTTGGGCTACAAAAATCATAAGGTTATGTCTTATCTAATTACGGGTATTTGTGGTTTGGCTATATTAACGATTGCTTTTTTACTTGAAGAAACTATCAGTCAACCGCTTGAAAGATTGCTAACCATTATTGGTGCCAGCATAATTGCATTTTCACATTTTAAGAATTATCAAAAGTGCAATGAGATTAAATGCTCTTGTCACGAATAAAATCTAAANAAGANTAATTAATTTTAATTCTTGCAACCATNGGNAAATGGTCAGAAACCCCTTTTTTTGTATTTGGATTAAAATCCATTGGCTTACCGGTATCGCTATAGGAATTTTCAATTGTGGTATGAACATCAATGCTGTTAGAAACATATGATAAGCCTCTTTCTTTTGATAAAAAGATACTATCTAAAAATTCCCATCTTTTACCATAATTATAATAATAGGTACCCTTACATTTTTTACATCCATTGAGATGAGCGACGCTCCAATCACTCTCCTGAGACTTATAAATATCTAATTTAGTATCTTCTTGAGTATTTACATTGAAATCACCAAGTGCGATGGCAGGATAGGTATTTTTATTTAACAATGTTTTTAGAACATTTAAAGAATCTATTCTCATTGAGACATCGTGAAATCCAGATGGAAAATGGACGTTATAAAATTTTATTTTTTTGTTATATACATCTAAGGTTGCATCTAAAATTGGTCTGGTGTCTTTATTTTCAAACTCACCATTGAATTTTATATAGTGCAGTTTAGCCTCGATTATATTAAATTTGGAGATTAGTGCAGTATCAATACCTCTATAATCATTGCCCTCTATTAATTCAATATCTGAATAGCCGTATGGTTCTAGTAATTTATAAAATTGATTGAGTATGTTCATATTCTCAACCTCCTGAATCGCTAATACATCAGGACCATTTGTATCGTAAGAAACAATACTAGCAACAAGATTGGTTAATTTAGAGTTTTTTGTATCTTTATCCCAATCTAAATAAAGACATTCATTCTTCCATGACTTAACTTTTATTCTCATGCATGATTTTTTATGACTTTCTGATTGCTTAGCTTCTATGGGTAAATAAGCTTTGTCATCTTTTCCAGGGTCATCAATGGTATCAAATAAATTATCCACATTAAGAGCCATAACACTAAACTCTGACCCATTTAAAAATAAAGGTAAAAAAAATGTGAATAAAAGATATTTGAAAATAGAATTATTCATTAATATCTTTTATATGAAGCTTGATTTTAAAAGAAATGTCTCTTTCAGCTTTTTGAGCGTCATATATATTAAGAATATGCTCAAGTTTATCATCAGGAAAATCAACTATCTTTCTTTTATTTAGGTCGATATGTCCTAGTACTGTCTCAAAGATTGCAGCTAATTCTGAATCTTTATTTTGCAAGATGCCTACAAAATGTAGTAATTTTCTATTAGCCTTATAAAGAGTAAAAGAAGGAAAAACTTCTTCATCTAAAGTAAATTCATTTAAGTATCTAATGCTGTCTTCTAGAGTAAAGGTTGAAAAACCACTTTTAATATAATCATCTGTAAATCCAAGTTCATCAATGTAAAAGGATGTGTATGTGCTATCAAATAATTGATAATAATAATTTACATTCATATGACCATTGTGGTCACACATTTCTTCAGTAACTATTATTGAGTCTGGATTATATGGAAGTGATTTCATTTTTATATTATAAGTAAAAAAAAGCCCAGTTCTAGACTGGGCTTTTTTATATTCTTTTTATTTAGAAGCTCGTACCAAATTGGAGTCCCCAAGTTCTTGGATCTGAGAAAGATCCATAAAGTTGACCACCTTGAAGGTTACTTGCTGTTCTTAAATAATGTAGTTGTCTATCGTCAGCTAAGTTCTTAGCATACATTCCTACATACCAATCACCATCATTTGGATTGTATCTAACTAGGAAGTCCCAGAATTTGTTAGCAGGAATAGCCATTCTATCTTCTTCAAAGTTACTTGAATTAGCTTCTCCTCTGTATCTGTATGAAAGCTTAGCTAAAGTCTCACCTCTTGCTCCAGGGAATACCTGAGTTAATGAAAGACTGTATGAAAGATCAGCTGTATTAGGCAGTTGATTTCCCTGTAAACTTTGTGGAATGCCTTGAGCAACAGGACATGTACTTCCAGCAAGAGGTGCAAAACCTCCTCCAGTAGAACCTATTGGTGACAAACAGTTGTAACCACCAGATTTGAATAGCTGAGTAGTTCCAAATAAAGCACCAGTCAATAGACCTGTATCATTTCCAATAGCACCTAGGTATTGATCATACATTGCTCCTAGAGGATTCATGTAGTTAATAATACTAGTGTCGCTTGTAATTTCATTATCGATTGTTAACCAATTAAAAGAGAGATTAGTATTTTCAGATAAGAATACTGATAAAGCTCCCTCAAAACCTGTTATTTCAGCATCAACGTTATAGTTAATACTCGCATCATCAACAATTGCTGCTAAGAGCATACCTTTATTATCGTTACGGAATATGTTCATGTTCAAGAGCATTGCTCCATCCATAAGAATACTTTTAATACCAAAATCTAAGACACCTGTTTCTTCTTGGTCATATGTGCTTGAACTTGATCCAGCATTCACACCACCTGCTTTAACAGCAGTTGTATAACTACCATAAACCATTACATCATCATTAATGTTATGTTGAAGTGCAACTTTAAAAGATGTTGAATCATCTTCGACTGTTCTTTGTTGCTCTATTCCAGGGCATTCGGTATGACTTGAATAATTAAAGCAACCAAGTGCAATATATTTATTACCAAGAAGGTCATTAAAATTATGACTGTTTACAAGGAAGTCGTCATATCTAGCACCTAATGTAAGTTTTGTATCTTCACTTAAATCAAAATACATTTCACCATAAATAGCTTGGGATTGTGTTCTTACATGTTGATCACTCAATGTTCCTCTGAGACCTAAAGGTACAACAACGTCAGGCATTGCATCAAGCGCACCTAAAACACCATTATAAGTAGCAAGAATAGTTGCAACTTGTGTTGGATCAGTAACCGCTCCTGCTTGAACTGATAAAACACCTTGTAAAGCAGGAAGCAGTCCTTGAAGAACTGTTTGATAAAAAACAGCTCCGGCTTTAGTTGAATAATCCCTACCTGTAAGGCTTGTTATTACAGGTGAATATGGATGTTGAGCAAAACTACCAATAAGTTGTGTACCAGCAGTTTGAACTCTGTATTCGTTATCAGTTGTATCGTCATACCAGTAGTAACCAGCAGTAAAGTTAAAAGGTCCATCATAATTTGAAATGAAATTAATCTCGGCCTGTTTGTTTTCAGTCTCAACATCTGAGAAATCATATGTTCTGTCACTGTTTATTGTCTCGCAGAAAGATTGCTCGCTGCTTCCAAAGCATGTGTAAGCTTCTATAGGAGGTAATCCAAGCGGAGCGGCAGCACCTGCTAGTGGGACAGTACTAATACTTCCATCATTATCATTCATCTGATGAAAATCTCTAGTTGAGTATGTATATTTAGTAACCATAGTAACGTCATCAGAAATATCAGTCGTTAATTCTAGGTTTGTTACTTCTGATCTTTGNAAATGACTTGGCTCTCTATCTAAATAGAGTTTATTAAATCCATCAGATAGTGAAGGCCCATATTTATTAGTAATGGTTGCATCATCCAAATGAGCAACAAAACCTACAAAACCTGCAACATGACCTCTTGTATCTGCAGCTTGATTTATACCACCTCTTACATCAGGTCTGCAACCAAAAAATGGGTCTTGAGCACAAAAGCTAACTTCTTCTTGTGGTCTAGAGTCATCACTTTTTTGAGTTGAGTAAGTAATTTTAAGATCTGTTGTGTCACTAATATCATAATCCATAGAAAGCCTTAAGCTCATGTCATTTCTGTCATCAAAATCATTGCCTGTAACAGGATTATTTATCATGCCATCTCTTGTGTTTGTCATTATGGCTAGTCTTGTTTTGAATTTATCATTTATTGGAAGATCAAAAGCTGTAGTCATTTTTCGTGAGTTATAAACCCCGCCTTCGATATCGATATAGCCCCCTAACTCATCTCCAGGTCTCTTAGAAATAACATTGATAACACCCTGAACAGAGTTTCTTCCGTTAATAGTGCCTTGAGGTCCTTTTAAAACCTCTATTCTTTCAATATCCATCATACCCAAGTCAACAAATTGGCCAGTTCCAACACTATGACCGTTGAGGTTAGTAACTAAAGAAGAAACAACAGCTGCACCAATACCATATGAACCAATACCTCTCATAGTAAAAGCAGATCCAGAACCGATACCTTTACCAGTTTCAAATCCAGGAACAACTTCAGCTAAATCAGATAAATCATATATTTGATTTTGTTCTATCATTTCAGATGTATAAGCATCAACTGAAATAGCTAAATCCTGTGTGGATTCTTCCTTTTTTGTGGCTGTAACAACCACTTCTTCCACTTCTTGAGCAACAGAATTTAAAATAAAGAATGAAGCAAGAAATACAAAAGAGTTTCGTAATATTAATTGTTTAAATGACATAGATATCCCCCTTGTCAAATATTTGATTTTGTTTAGATAATTTTAAAAAATTTAACATTAAACACATATTTTTTTGACTTATTGTAGCCAAAAGAGCATTTTAAAGAAAAAAGGCTGGATGAACCAGCCTTTTTTTGTTTTATTTAGATATTAAAATTCACGACCAAATGTAATACCGTATGTTCTTGGGTCTGTATATGTGCCAAACCTTGAACCACCTTGAAGTGGTGATGAAGCAGCCCATACACCTATGTACTGATCATCAGCAAGATTTTTACCATACAGTCCTACATACCAATCCCCATCATTTGGAACGTATTTAACTGAGAAATCAAAGAATTTTTGCTCACCAACTCTCGCAGTATCATAATTGAAAACATTCCCTTCTCTTTCACCTTGATATCTATATGTAAGTCTTGCAGTTGCAACACCGTTATCAGCTACAAAATCTTTATTTAAAGATAAACTGTATGATTGCTCAGCCGTGCCTGGAACAGTATTACCACTTATATCAACTGTTTCTGGTCCAAATGGACATGCACCTGCTGCACCAGCAAGTGGATTGAATGTTCCAACCATTGTACCAATATTAGCCGCAGTTGCAGGGGCAGTACATAAGAAACCAAATGATTTCATCATGATAATTGGAACACCTGCTGCATTAAGACCATATGAATATGATAATGCGCCTGCTGCATCCAATGGTAAACCATCAACTGGGGTTGCTGAAGTCGATCCGCCTGGACCACATAATCCTCCAGGAACAGCACAGCCTGGACTACCAGGTGTATAACCAGTTGGGTCAACTCCTAAGAAAGTTGTAATGTTGGATGGATTGATAGGATCAAAAATTGGTCTACTTATATCACCAAGCTCACTATCAACAAACAACCAATTGAACTCAATTCTGGTTGTCTCATTAAAGTATGCAATTAAGTTTCCTTCAAATCCGTTTATCTCAGAATCAATGTTGTAATTACGCGAACCAGCATTTTCAATATTTGAAAAAAGCATCTTATCCGCTTTGTTCATGAAAATTGCAGCATTTAATAGTACAGCACCGTCTAAGAATATATTCTTAGTACCCACTTCAAATACACCATGCTCTTCTGGCGCATAAGGATCAGGACTAGCTCCAATATTTGGGTTGTTACCTCCAGCTTTAGTAGCGGTTGTGTAACTTGCATAAACCATTGAATCTTCTCCAAGGTTATGCTGAATTGCTAACTTGAATGCAGTTGCATCGTCTTCAATTATAGCTTGTGTCGGCCTAAAATTATAAACACCAGATTCAAAATCACCTGGTTGGGCAGCTGGACACTGTACCTGACCTAGACATGACATAAGGTTATCAGTCACTTTATCATCATTGTATCGAAGCCCTAAAGTAAGTTTAGTATCTTCATTCATTTGATAATAAAGCTCACCAAAAATAGCTAATGAATCAGTTCTTACATGGTCATCATTAAAGAAACCACCCATTATTTTTGGTAAATGATATGGCTNAATCCCTTGCGCATCTAAAGCAAATTGCAAACATGCAGGATTTGCACTTGATGGAGCTGCGTTTGCAGCAGCACCAGCAATTGGTAATTGACAAGAGTCAATTCCACCTAAACCAAATATTAATGTTTGATAAAAAGGAAGTCCTCCATAATCATCAAATTGTCCACCAAATACAGTCTGACTGTATGGATGAGATTCAAATGATCTCATCATATTTAATGCAGCTGTTTGAATGATGTATCTATTGTGATTCTTTTGTTTAAAGCTATATGCTCCAACTACAAAATTCATAGGGCCATCAAAATCCGAAATTATAGAAATCTCAGCTTGAATATCATTTGTCTTTACATCAGCAAACTCATATGTTCGTTCAGAATCAACNATTTCAGTAAATCCATAAAATTCTGCTTCCCATGAAATAGGCGGCANACCCANTGANGCTANNACACCTGGNAANGGTTGAGGTGCAAAACTNTAGTCATTATCATTNGTATGGNANTAATCTCTAGTTCCGTATGAAACTTTAGCAGTTAAAGTTAGAGTATCTGATAATGTATGTTCAAGATTTAAAGTTGATTGTTCTGCAACTTGTTTAAATTCAGGAATTCTGTTCATGTATGCGTACTTGAATTGATCTGGAGTATTTGCAGCAGCACCAGCACCTGTATCTGTCCAAGCAGTTGGAACTAAACCAGCAAGTAGGTTTGATAACGCAGCAGTACTTCCAGTTGGAGCAACAGCAACATTTGGCTGTCCTCTTACGATAGGACTACAACCAAAAAATAAATTTCTTGAACAGAAAGCAGTTCCTATATTGTTTCTATTATCTTGGCCTCTATATCTGTCATATGTAAACTCAAGGGTTGTTTCATCTGAAATATCAAAATCAAAAGAAGCCCTTATTCCATATGCATCTCTGTTATCAAATTTATCTCCAGTTCTTAAGTTGGTTGAAAAGCCATCTCTAGTATAGCTGGTATATGCAAATCTAGACTTTACCTTGTCTCCCATTGGGATATTGTATGCAGTTGTAAATCTTTGATGATTATAATCACCTATTTCGTAATCGAAATAACCACCAAGCTCATCACCTGGTCTTGTTGTGATTAAATTAATAACACCAGTAACAGCATTTCTTCCATAAAGTGTTCCTTGCGGACCCTTTAGAACCTCAATTCTTGAAACATCATAAAAACCGATATCAAAAAAAGTTGATGTATTAACACTATGTCCATTCATAGCGGTTACCACTGCTCCAACAACAGCAGCTCCAACACCGTATGAACCGGTTCCCCTAAGTGCATACGAACCACCAGATCCAATTCCTTTTCCAGCTTGCATGCCTGGAACAACTTCTTGAAGATCATCTAATTCAGTTATCATGTTTGCTGATAAGTCTTCAGTACTAAAAGCCTCTACTGAAATAGCAAGATCCTGAATAGATTCAGCTTTCTTGGTTGCTGTAACTATTACCTCTTCAACTTCTTGAGCTACTATGCCAATTGAAAAAATTAGCGCAAAAGCTGTAAAAGTTTTGAAAGAAAATTTAATTAAATTATCCATATGTTCGCCCCCCTATAATTCGGCTATTTATAAGATATTGCTTATGACTATATCACTAAATATAGTTGCAAGAAAATAAATATAGTATTTATAAGTATCTGTTATATTTATTAATAAGTTTTGATTATTTTTCTTTATGCCATGGATGACATTTGGATATTCTGATTGCTGCTAAATAAGTTCCTTTGAAAATTCCATACTCTTGAATAACTTCTATTGCATATGCTGAGCATGTTGGCTCAAATCTGCATGAAGGAGGAAATAATGGAGATATAAAATATCTATAGAACCTTATTGGAAGAATAAATATTTTAATAAACATTGACTCTAAGATTTGTTTTCTTTGACTATGTCTTTAATAGCATCATCCAAGCCAAGGACTTCAGAATCGTTACTTCCAATTCTTCTAATTGAAACCGTATTGTCTGTCATTTCTTTCTTTCCAATTGCAAGGATAATTGGTATTTTTTTAAGACTATGCTCTCTTACCTTATAACTTATTTTTTCGTTTCTTAAATCAACTTCACAATTTATATTTTTATCTTTCAACTTCTTTTGTATATTTAAAGCGTAATCATTAGCATCAGATACTATTGAAGCAACCACAACTTGCTGAGGTGCAAGCCAGAACGGAAGCTTACCTGCATAATTCTCAAGAAGAATACCAATAAATCTTTCAAAGGAGCCTAAAACAGCTCTGTGAATCATAACTGGATAATGTTTTTTTCCATCTTCCCCAACATATTGCGCATCAAGTCTTTCAGCCAAATTGAAATCTAACTGAAAAGTTCCACACTGCCATTCTCTTCCAATCGCATCGGTTAAAACAAAGTCTAATTTAGGGCCATAAAAGGCTCCATCTCCCTCATCAATTCTGAAGGGATAACCTAAATTTTTGATTGCAGCCTCTAGAGATTCCTCAGCTTTATCCCATATCTCATCAGACCCTACTCTCATCTCAGGTCTTGTTGATAATTTAATATCAAAATTTTTAAATCCTAAATCACTGTAAAGACTTGAAAGAAATTCTATAAATAAACCAGTTTCAGACTCAATCTGATTTTCTGTGCAAAATATATGCCCATCATCTTGCGTAAATGCTCTTACTCTCATCAATCCATGCATTGTTCCAGAGCGCTCATATCGATGACATAAGCCAAATTCAGCATATTTTAATGGCAAATCTTTATATGACTTTATTCCTTGATTATAAATTTGGACATGACCAGGGCAGTTCATAGGCTTGAGTGCATTAATTCTTTTTTCATTAGCATGCTCTTCGTCAATTTCTGTAATGAACATATTTTCTCTATATTTATCCCAGTGTCCTGATGCCTCCCATAATTTTCTATCTATGACTTGTGGAGTATGAACTTCAATGTAGCCACTATCTTCTAGTCTTCTTCTTACAAAATTTCTTAGTTTTCTATATATTGTCCATCCGTTTGGATGCCAAAATACCATTCCAGGCGCTTCATCTTGAAAATGAAATAAATCCATCTCTTTCCCAAGTTTCCTATGATCTCTTTTTTGAGCTTCCTCAAGATTATCTAGATAATTATTCAAGTCTTTCTCATTATTCCAAGCTGTCCCGTAAACCCTAGTAAGCATTGTGTTTTTTGAATCACCTTTCCAGTAGGCACCAGAAACTTTTGTTAACTTAAATGCCCCAATAAAATCTAAGTTAGGTAAGTGAGGTCCTTTGCATAAATCAACAAACTCTTCGTCATCTTGGTAATAAAGCTGAAAGTCGTCTTCTTGATCTGAATCATTAATAATCTCTTGCTTGTATGGCTCTTCGAGAGATTTGAAAATTTGCAACGCTTCTTTTTTTGATTTTAATTTTTTTGTTATGAGTGATTTCTTTTTTATTATGTTATGCATTTCATCTTCAATTTTTTGAAGATCGTCAATTGAAATAGCTTGATTGGTTTCTACGTCATAGTAAAAACCGTCGTCAATAGTCGGTCCAATAGCTAATTTGGATTTTGGATACAAGTTTTTTAAAGCTTTTGCTAACACTTGAGCGGTTAGAGTATGTCTCATTATTTCTAAACCAGCATCTGAATCAATTGTAATTATTGAAATATCTGAATCATCAGTGATTGGATCTAACAAATCCCTCTGCTCTCCATTAACAGTAATAGCAATAGCGGCCTTGGTTAAACCAGGGCCTATATCTTTAGCTAAATCATAGCCAGTAGAACCATTCTCTAATTCTCTTATGCTTTTATCTGGTAGTGTTAATTTCATATACTTATTATATAGAGATATAGAAATATTTTTAAAATTTCATTCAATAAAACCGTCAACGTCAAAATTTTTTAAGAAACTCCATATATAACTTGCTGCATCAATATCGCTCTCATTTTTTTGATCATTGGTGCTTGGCCATTGATGA
>PAJW01000010.1 GCA_002710265.1 Gammaproteobacteria bacterium
TGGGATCGAACCACCGACACAAGGATTTTCAGTCCTTTGCTCTACCAACTGAGCTATCTGGGCTTAAATTGAACTTTGGATTATAGGCAAGTTTACAACCGTTGTCATCAAGTCTAATTAGTTAAGCGCGAACCCTTGCGTTTGTTGGGTCATAAAGAGATCCCTTACCAACTATTTGAACAGTCATAGGATATAAACCATCTCCACCCTCATTAAAATATTCAATTAGTAGTGACTTGCCTTGAACAGCAATTTCTTTTGGAAGATAGCCCATCACAACAAATTTCTTTAGAGATGGACAATAAGACATTCCAGTTGTGTATGATCTTCTACCTTTACTATCTATTGGTACTTCACCTGTTGCAGGATCAATAATTGGTGATATGCCAACAGGGTATCTTGTATTTCCAGAAACATTGAGATCATCTAATGTCATTGTGCATAAAATTGCACATGGATCTTCTTCTCTTTGAGAAAGATGAGCTGCTTTACCATGGAAATCTGCTTCTTTAACAAGAGGCCTTTGAATAGCTGCTTCAATGGCAGTATATTCTGTTTCAAGATCAGCGCCTTGAAGCCTAAAACTTTTCTCAAGTCTTCTGCTATTAGCATATGTTTCAATTCCAACTGGAACAACACCAACTTCAAGCAATGAATCATACAAAGCTAATCCATCATCTTTATCGTTATTAAAGTAAATTTCCCATCCACTTTCCCCAACATATGAGATTCTAGCCGCCCAAACGTCAACCTTTTTTCCTCCTGACAAATTGAGTGTTAAGTTTTTCGCAGTAACAAATGGAAAATTACTAATATCAATTTCATTAGGATCTATAAAATTTCCCAAAGCATTAGCAGCTTTTGGTCCCCACAAACCTAAAGTTGCAATATCGTGAGTCCTAATGTTTATATCTGCATCTAATCCATTATCGTCTCTGTAATTTCTTAACGTAACCCAGTCGCGATTTCCATCAGCACCACCTGTTACAACTCTATAACTATCAGTACCTAATCGTGAAATAGTAAGATCTGCATGGACTCCACCATCCTCATCTAGAAAGTTTGTATAAATAACTTTTCCTTCAGGGGTATTGCCACCAACTTTTGCTACTGACATATATTCAAGCATACGTTCAGCATCTGGGCCTTTAATATCCATGATGGGGAAGTGAGATAAATTAATCATGCCGACAGAATCACTCATAGCAAGATGTTCTGCATTAGCCACATCATATGGAACATGCCTAGTATCCCATTCATTTTCTCTTAGCGGCACCTCCTTAATAAACTTATCAAGTTTTTCTCTATTACTTGTGTATGCTAGAGCTCTTTCCCAGCCCGCAACTTCATTTTCAAAATGTCCATCTAATTCTTTTTCTCTTTCATAAAATGGACTCACAAACATTTCTCTTTGAGTAATATATGGCTCCCTGGGATGAACGGCAGGCGTATATATGGTTTGAGAATTTTCAAACGCCCGTGTTTTTACAAAATCTTTCTCTTTTTGATGAGGGTAGAATCTTGATATATCAAATGAGTGCATATCAACTTGTGTTTTACCGTGCACCATCGCTTCTGCACAAAGTCTTGCACAACCTGGTCCATCTTTTACCCATACAGCCTCACACAACCAAAACCCTCTTACTTCAGGACTCTCACCAATCAAAGAACCTGCATCTGCTGTTACAGAAAGAAGTCCATTGAATGAACTTTTTTCATCCCAGCCCAATTCACTAAGAATTGGTGTTGTTTCAAAAGCTTTTTCTAGAGGTTCTGCTATTTCTTCGAGTTCCAGATATCTCATAGAATCCGACAACATAGTCTTATCTGGATTTCCAATATCTTCAGGATCTACTAGCCTAGGATTTTTATCTTCATAGTATCCCCACTCAAGCATACCTCCATGAAACTTTCCTGTGTCTCTTACATAAGCTGAATTACCTTGGTCTCTAAGAAGCGGATAAACTAGCATTTCTTCTGTGCCTTGGATATCTTCATATGGCCCAAAAAATAAAAGCGGATGTTCAACTGGCATTAATGGAACACGGACACCTACCATATCACCCATTAAAGGCCCCCAAATTCCAGAGGCAATCACCACTTTGCTGGTTTTGATTGTTCCTCTTTCAGTTTTGACAGCAACAATTTTTCCATTTTCTGTTTCAAACCCAGTGGCTGGAGTATTAGTAAAAGTCTTTAATGAACCTTTTTCTTTTGCACTCTCTACAGCAAAATTAACAACCTCTTGTGATCTTGGAACTACAAGGCCAGCATCTGGATCCCACATAGCACCTCGAATTGATTCTTCTTCAAGTAGTGGAAATTTTTCGACTGCCTCAGCTGCAGATATTAATCGAACATTTGTACCGAAAGCTTTTCCTGATGCAACTTTTCTTTTTAGTTCTTCCCAACGCTCATCATCATCTCTACGGCAAATTTCAAGACCACCTTTTTTTAAGAAAAATCCGTTGTCCTCATAAAATTTTCTGCTAAAGGCAGTTGTCCAACAGCCTAATTTGTCATGAGTAGTGTTATAAACAAAATCAGATGCATGAGCAGTCGAGGCAATATCTGAAGGTATTATTGTAGATTTTTCTAATCCGACGACATTTTTTTGGCCAAATTCAGCTAACCAATAGGCTAGCATTGAACCAACAATACCACCAACACCTACTATGACTATTTCTGCTTCTTCTGGAAAATTTGAACTTGNTTTATCTGNCATAATATCNAAATTAAACTCTATTTTTTTTGCTTTGTAAATCAAAATATCTGATCATTTTTAAAGAGAAAAAATGTCTTAAATTTNGATTAAATTTTAATCAAGAGCCTTAAATCCAGCAGCCTTTTCATANTCCTCNTTNTTAAAGAATTTATCCATTTGANCCATNAACCACTGNCGATTTGAGGAGTCNGACATATCAAGATGTTTTTCATTAATTAAGGTTGTCTGATGTGACTTCCATANCTCCCAAGCTTCNTCAGAAATAGTATTCATTATTTCTATTCCCTTNGGACCCGGCATNGGGGGCATNCTTAATGCAGGCAACTCTTTTTTTAATTTTTTACATAAGACTGTTTTAGACATGNTTATCTATTATATGCTTTATTGGTTTTGGTAGACCAAAGTTTTTAATATCACTTCTATTAATCCATTGATATTCCATATTGGTATTAACTTCAAAAGGCTTTTTATAATCAAAAATCTCTATTGTTATATTTAAATCTAAATGCGATAAAGCATGACTAAATNTTTTGACATTACTCTTTTGNGGTTTTTTAAATAAGGATTTTGANGNAGTCTTTTTACCTTCATAAGGTATCCATAAACTTTCCCAAAAACTTTTCGAATTCTTTTTAAATAAAAGGAATTCATCTTTTGANTGNGCTAGAGTNAAAAATATTTCTTTACATGCTTTATCTTTTTTTACTTTTTTNACAATTTCAATTTCCTTAAAAGCAGTCTTNCAAGTTGAATTTACTGGGCATTCAAAACAAGAGGGNTTTTTTATGCTACAAANAGTTGCACCGATATCCATAATCCCTTGCGTGTATTCAAATATTTTCTNATNTGGTGTGTANAANTCTGATAAATGCCAAAGCTTATTTAGTGATTTTTTGTTTGATAAATCTATCTCGTCATGNCGTGCTATTACTCTTTTAACATTTGCATCTAATATAGGAAAAGATTTTTTATAAGCAATAGATAATATTGCCCCTGCTGTTGATCTTCCTATTCCAGGAAGGCTCATAAGATCTTCAAATGAAGATGGAAACTCATTGCCATATTTTGCTTTAATAATTTCTTTTGCAGCATATATATTTTTTGCTCTTCTATAAAAACCAAGGCCTGTCCAAAGAGCCAAGATTTCTTGNTCTGTTGCCTTTGATAGTGAATCTAAGTTGGGAAACTTTGAAATGAATCTATTGAAATAGGGTATTACAGTTTTTACNTGTGTNTGTTGAAGCATAACNTCTGATATCCAAANTCTGTAAGGNGTAACTTTTTTTCTCCATGGAAGATTTTTTCGCCCAAATTNTTTATACCANTCGTATANGGATGANGAGAATTTGATTGATTTATTTTCCAATTTATTCAATAAGATTATTTCGGCTTAAGATACTTCCATCTTCACTAAAAACATAATGAATGGGAGCTCCAGTTGGGATTTCAAGTTTTACTATGTCCTCGTCAGAAACCTTATCAAGAAACTTAATTAATGATCGAAGAGAGTTGCCATGAGCAGCNACTANGATATTAGCTCCTTCTAACAGAAGAGGACTAATCTCTTTTTTGTAATATGGTAAAACTCTTTCACCAGTTTCTTTTAAAGTTTCTCCACTTGGNGGTCCNTTGTCATAAGATCTTCTCCATATTTGGACTTGCTCNTCTCCCCACTTTTCTCTGCATTCATCCTTATTCAATCCTTGNAGGTCNCCATAAAATCTCTCNTTCAGAGCNTTATCTTTAANAATTGTGATATCTGCCTGATTAATTTGTGAAAGGATNATTGTTCCTGTTAATTGAGCTCTAATCAATGCTGAGGTAAATAAATAATCAAAAGTAATATCTAGATTTTTTATTAAGTTACCAGCATTTTCCGCTTCTANTTTGCCTTTATTAGTAAGACCAGGATTTTCCCATCCAGTGAACAGATTTTTTTCATTCCATTCACTTTGACCATGNCTNACTAATATTAGATTTCTTTGTTTCATATTTTTTATTTAATCTNACTTATTTTAATAGATAATATACACATGGAACTAATTAATTTTTTAATTGAACATTATTTTNTTTCTTTACCTCTNTTGGTAACAATATTTTTATTAATAAANGCATCNTCAAAAAAAGGTGGAAGAAAAATCACACCACAAAATTTAATTTCGCTTGCAAATGATGACAATGCATTTGTAATTGATTTAAGAGACTCGGANCAATTTCAGAGNGGNCATATAACTGGTTCTATAAACATTCCNTTTTTAAATTTAAATAAAAGATCAAATGAGATNCCTCAAGATAAAGAGGCNGTCATACTTGTTTGCGAGATGGGAAGCGTNTCTCCAAACGCAGGNGAAATCCTTATGAAAGANGGGTACAAAGATTTACTAATTCTTAANGGNGGAATTAACGAGTGGAGACTTCANAATCTTCCACTTGTTTAGATTCCATGATCTTTCATTTTCTTNGAAAGCGTATTTCTACCCCATCCTAAAATCTGNGCTGCGTCGTTTTTCTTTCCATTAGACCTTTCAAGAGCGGTTCTTATTAACATTTTTTCAATCTTAGTNATTGCAATATCTGATAACCCAGATTCAATGTTCATGGATACATTANTAAGCCAGTTTTGTAATCCATCTTCCCATGATGAGGANGGTATATCTGTCATTTCAAANTCTTTGACTTCTGATGGAAGATCTTGTGCCTTAACATTTTGTGTAGGCGACATTAAAGTTAACCAATAACATACATTTTCAAGTTGTCTAACATTTCCAGGCCATTCATATTTTTCTAGAAGTTTTTTNGCGTCATCTGAAAGAACTCTTAACTCTTCATCTAATGAACTGGCAAAGTTTTTAAGAAAGAACCTAGACAATTCATCAATGTCATCTTTTCTTTCTCTAAGGGCAGGAACTTCAATTTTAATAACATTCAATCNATAAAAGAGATCNTCTCTGAACTTCTTTTGAGANACNAAGTTATTAAGATTTTGATGAGTTGCTGCAATTATNCTAACATCTACNTTTATAGGNGTATCACCNCCAACTCTATAAAATTCTTTNTTTGATAGCACTCTTAAAAGTCTTGTCTGAGAATCAAGAGGCATGTCACCAATTTCATCAAGAAAAAGAGTTCCACCATTTGCTTGTTCAAACCTTCCAATTCTTTTATCAACNGCTCCAGTAAATGANCCTTTTTCATGACCAAANAATTCAGANTCAACAAGTTCTTTAGGTATATCTGCCATATTTAAAGCTATAAATGGCATATCATTTCTTGGNCTGTTNTTGTGTAGTGANTTAGCTATCAGTTCNTTACCAGTNCCNGACTCACCCTGNATCATNACTGTTGCAATAGTNTTTGATAGNTTTCCAATAGCCCTGAATACNTCTTGCATTGGTAGNGATTCACCAATAATATCGAGGCCAGTATCTTTCTTTAGCCCTTTTGTTTTAGGTTTTTCTTCCAAGGCNCTTTTTATNATTTTGATNGTTTCATCTAANTCAAATGGCTTAGTAATATATTCAAAAGCGCCNCCACCAAATGCTTCAACAGCAGCCTGCATGTCAGCAAATGCAGTCATAACTATTACAGGAAGNTCATCATAATTATTTTCGATATGTTTGAGAATGTCATATCCAAGCATTCCNGGCATTTGTACATCGGTTATAACAAGATCAGGTTTTTCCTTATCTAATTTTTTTACTAGCTCTTCACCAGTTGAAAATAGNTCAGTTGCAAAACCGGCATTACCAAGGCTTTCCTCTAATATTAATCTAATTGCTTGATCATCATCTGCGATCCATACTTTATGCAATTTTTACCTCTCTATTTATAAAGTTTAATGGCATATTTACTGAAAAAATTGTCATCCCCTTAGATGAATTAAANGATATTCCTCCTCCATGCATTCTAATTATATCTTGAGCAATGGTTAACCCTAGACCAGATCCATTTTCTTTTACTGAAACAGTTGGAAAAAATATTTGGTCATGCATTTCCTTTGGGATACCCATGCCATTATCAATTATATCAATACANCAAACAGTTGAATGCAATATCCCGTTAATAGGGTGACTGTACTTTATTCTAGATTTAATTTGTATTTCAGGATTTTTGACACTTTCAATTGCTTGTTGAGCATTTTTCACTAAATTTAATACNGCTTGAACAAAAAGATTTTCATCTCCATTAATCTCAGGAATGCTTGGATCNTAGTCTCTAACAAGCTTAAGATTATCTTGCTTTTCTGCTTCAGCCAAAGCATAAACTTTTTCTAACGCTGAGTGTATATTGAAGAATTCTAAACTAGGCTTTGAAGGAGGAGTCAAAATCTTTGTAACTATTTGATTAAGTCTTTCTGTTTCATCAATTATTATTTTTAAGAACTTTTCTGAGTGAGAGTCTTTCAGTTTTTGATTTAAGATCTGAGCACTGCCTTTTATTCCTGCTAGAGGATTTTTTACCTCATGAGCCAATGATCTAGCTAAGTTTGCAGCAATTTTTTGTGTAGAAAATGTTTTTGTAGAATCAATAATCTTATTTAGATTATCTATACACAAGATTTCTAGGATAAGCACATGATATTCATTGCTCCAAGCTACTGTTAAATCAATTACTCTCTTTGAATTTGTAGCAGTTGTTAGTTCAAATTCTCTTTTAGTTTTTGACCCATCACTATTCAGAGCCTTTAATAGAAAACTTGTTAATGATTTCTTTGTTTCGTCAGAAAACTGATCGGTAATAATATTTTCAGAGCTTTTATTTAATACCCATCCTTTATTAAGAGCAGACTCGTTTAGCCACAATACTTTAAGACTTTCATCAAGCAGAATTATCTCTGAAGAAAGTTGATTTAAAAAATCTAAATTTTGACTATTTATTTTCATCTGAAACATATGCCTTGTTATTTAATAAACAAGGCATATGGTTAATTTTCAAGATAACTAAGAAAGAGTTCCTACTATATGCTGGATTATTCTATATGGATCCGCATTTGAAGCAGGTCTTCTATCTTCAAGATAGCCATTCCAGTTGTGCTCAACAGTGTAGACAGGAATCCTTATGCTGGCACCTCTATCACTTACACCGTATGAAAACTTTTCAATACTTTGTGTTTCGTGAAGACCTGTTAATCTCATATCATTATCTGAACCGTAAGATGCTATACCTTCCTGGTGGACTTCACCAAGTTTGTCACACATACCTGTAAATAATTCTTCAGAACCAGCTGTTCTCATTGCTTCGTTTGAAAAATTTGCATGCATTCCGGAACCATTCCAGTCTCCTGTTTTTGGTTTTGGATGAATATTTACACCTACACCGAATTCTTCTGCAATTTTGTATAAAAGATATCTACTTACCCATAAATCATCAGCTGCTTTAATACCTTTTCCAAAACATTGATATTCCCATTGCCCGAGAGCAACCTCAGCATTTGTACCTGTGATATCAATTCCAAGGTCTAAACAAGCAAATAAATGAGCATCTGAAATTTCTCTACCAACAACATTACTTGCTCCAACACCACAATAGTACTCTCCTTGAGCTCTAGGTTCACCATCTTCCCAGCCAAGTGGTTCACCAGTTTGTGCATCAGTTAAAAAATATTCTTGTTCGAAACCAAACCACCATTCATCAGTAGCAACTTCTGCAGCAGCAGCTCGAAAATTAGATGGATGAGTAGTGTGGTCTGCAGACTGAACCTCAGTCATTACAATGTCATGTCCGTTAGGATTTTCATATGTCTGAACTGGAATAAGAAGACAATCAGAACTTCCTCCCTCAGCTTGTTGTGTTGAAGATCCATCAAACGACCATTCAGGCGGCGTTTCATCTTTAGTAGCTTTTACCTTACTCCTCATTGATGATTCCGGTTTGTAGCCATCTAGCCATATATATTCGTATGTTTTCATTAAATTCTCCTAAATATTTAATTTTAAGCAAACTTTGTGCCAATTAAATNTATAAAAAATGCACTAAATTAGTATTAATTATGCATGATTTTTGTGCAAAAGAAAGTTTTTTGCTCTTATTTATNACAAATACTTAAATTTCTAAAAAATTAGCAATCTTTTTGAGTTTTTCGTTCATAGATGAATAGGAATGGTCACCCCCGATAACTATATCTATGCTTGAACCCTTAAAATAAGAAATACTTTTTGAATAATTCAGAGTTTCATCACCTGATTCTAATAATACGAGAGTATTGTCATGATTCTTAAATTTTGTGTGNGATACCGACCTAATAAACNTTATATCATTCTTTGTTAATATGAATTTTTCACCAGTAGAATAATTTTCATTTTCTCCCAAGTAAATATCAAATCCATCAAGAGGNGGAATTGCNGGATTAATTAAGATAGCTTTNGTTTGTAATTCNTGAGAAAAATATAAAGCATAATATCCNCCTAATGAAGACCCCATGAATGCAATTTGCCCATCACTTTTTTTAATCAGAGATTTGATTTGATAAATTGCCTCTTCAAAGTTGTTGCTTAAATCAGGGATATGAATAGTTACTTTCNTNTGATTTTTAGATATGTAATTTTTAATTATCTTTGCTTTTGTTGAGTCTGAAGATGANGCAAATCCATGAAAATAAATAACCGTACCAATCATCTATGTAAATTTTANGNTTGTTGANATGCCTGATATAAATATACTTTCTAGCCACTCTGTTAAGAATCTATTCTGCTGTAATTTTTCATCCCTAGACTGAGTCATTGAAACTTTCATGAAAAAAGGTAAAGCCTTTTCNCCTTGATATGAAATTACCTCTACCAATTTCGCATCCATCGACACCTGAATCCTCATTATAAAATTGCTGAGATCTTTTTTTTCAAAGCTTTGTTTTGCTTCAATTATTAGTGTGTGATTAGTTTTATGAATTACATTGAAGATAACAAGAAATGAACTGTTATTTGGGTTAACCACATTAAAGCAATATTGCAATTCTTTAAAATTATTAAGAATTTTTTTCAATCTTATAAAATTAGCTTCACAGATTGTCTGTTGGTGCGCAGTCTTTGGTAATGTGTTTAGCATCATTCGATTTTATATTCTTTATTAAAAGGAGTATATCTTTTACATGCGTCTAAATAATTTTTTATTTCTTCTTTTTCACGATAACAAAAGTCTGCTATGGCATTCCTAAAATCTTCTTTAAGAATAAAATGATATGAGTTAGTTTCAATTGGCTCAAAACCTCTTCTAATCTTATGCTCGCCTTGGACACCTGGGTCAAATTGTTTTAAGTTATTCTTAATACAATATTCGATTCCTTGGTAGTAACAACACTCAAAATGAAGAGAATCAATATCATACTTTGCTCCCCAGTGTCTGCCGTACAAACACTCATTATTTCTATAACACAACGATCCAGCAATTATTTCTTTGTCTATATAGGCAAAGAAAATAACCGGTTCAAGAGAGTCTTTATTAATGTTGACTAAATCAAAGAACTTTTTATTTAAGTATGGTCTCTGAAGCCGTTGTTCATAGGTATTTTTATAGAATTTATAAAAAGTTTCCCAATCCTTCTCAGATAATGATTTAGCATCTTTGACTTTAAAACTTACCCCGTATTCAGAAATTTTTTTCCTTTCATTTTTAATATTTTTTCTTTGTCTAGACCTAAAAACTTTTAAGTAATCTTCAAAAGTTTGATAACTTTTATTCTTCCATACGAATTTATAACCAGACCTTTCAATAAAACCATTCTTATTTAAAGTCTTAGTTATTTTTTCATCAGGATATAAAATGTGCCACGACTCGATATCATTTTTACCCATAAAATCTTTTGTAAAATCAATCAGCTCATTGCTTTTTTCATTAGAAATAATTTTTCTTGATTCACATGGTGTAAAAGGTATCGCTGTTAATAGCTTTGGATAATATTTTCTTCCAGTTCTATTTAAAGCATATGACCATGAGTGATCAAACACAAACTCGCCTTGACTATTATCTTTTAAATACAAGGGCATGAATCCCTTTAATTTAGAATTTTCTAATTGAATGAGATGTGAGGGTTTCCAGCCACTTATCTCACATACTGAATTGGATTCTTCTAAAGCTCTTAAAAAAGGGTATTTGATAAAAGGTGAATCATTCTCTTTTAATATCCCATTAAATTCATCCTCATCAATTTTAGAGAAATTTTCAATAAATTTTAATTCGGATAACATTAACTTTTAATTAAGAACTATGATTTCTATAGTAAACCCAATTACTACAAGCATCCCGACCCAGTTATTTGCCTTAAAAGCTTCTAAAAAATTATCATTATCTATAAGTTTTTTTTGATATATAAATATTAAAAATAGAGCTACAAATATAAAGAAAAAATAATATGAAAAAGAATTTAAGATCGCAATAATAAGAATAGAAGCATAAAAAAACAAATGAAGTAATCTAGCAATTTTAATAGCACTATTACCCCACAGCAGGGCTGTAGAGTTTATTCCAATCTTCCTATCATCTTCCATGTCTTCAAGTGCATAGTAAGTGTCGAAACTGATTATCCATGCTATTAGACCGATATAGAGAATTACTATTGATAGCGATGGTGACGAAGTAACTAACGAATAGGATATTAACGATCCTGATCCAAATGTTACCCCTAGAAAGAACTGCGGAGCCTTAAAAAATCTTTTTGTTAATGGATAAACGATTATAAATATAGCAAAGAAAATCCCCACTTTTATTGTAAGGGGGTTTGTGAAAAGTAATAAAGATAATGACATGAGACCAAGAAGCAGAAAGAAAACCCATGCATCATAAATGCTTAAGGCTCCAGTCGCTAATGGTCGCCCGACAGTCCTGGAAACCAATTTATCTATTTTGTAATCACTTATGTCATTTATGACACAACCACATGACCTAACTAAAATAGATCCAATAATAACAATAAATANATCTATAATTTTAATTTCANTAATTGTACCCGCTAAAAGCAAACCCAGCATTGAAGGCCACAGAAGAAGGTAAATACCAATAGGCTTATCAATTCTAGCTAGCTCTAAATAAGATTTAAGTTTATTTATTGAAATCATTTAAATTAAGAAAATTTCCATCACTGAAAGGGGATANTTTTTCACNTAGTATTTAATTTTTCTNCCCCANTATTTNTTTTTATCATCTGAAAAAACAGAAAAAACAATTTCATCTTTNTNAAAGATATCTCTTTCAAACAANATGTCACCAAGAGGTTTTNTATTTAACTCTCCAAGCTTTTTAAGGCCATTTTTGATAGTTTTTTCTGGTATTAANGACCTAGCAAAAACCTTTGGATTCTCATCAGCAAAAAGTANCACTTCTCTAATCCTTATTTCTCCGTCAATGTTATCAAGAAATGATTTGTCTGATTTTNTAACTTTTCCAGCTCTGTCTCTTAAAAGTTTAAGCTCAAATCTATGTTTNGATTTTATTCTATTTGTTATTGGGCCTTTCTCAAGAAGCCAAGATTTTATATTGCTATCAAAAAGNNTTTTTTCCATTTCCTCTTGATGAATCCATTTAGAAATATGCTTAAGGTTCATTAATTTAACTATTTAAATCTGATATTATAGCCTCCTTGATTTAAAGGAAATAANATAATCCTTAATTAGTATGAAATATAAAAAATGGGAATGCATTGTCTGCGGTCTAATTTATGANGAAGAGTTAGGTTGGCCTGAAGATGGGATTGAGCCCGGTACTGCATGGGAAGATGTTCCAGAAGATTGGCTTTGTCCAGAATGTGGAGTAGGAAAAGAAGATTTTGATATGATAGAGATCACATGAGTCAATTAGANCCACCAAANAATCTCACTAGAAATGTTTTAGTTGGAATGTTTGCTGGCGTATTCATAGCCTCAGTTTGTTTTTATTCTCAAGACTTTATACCTCAACCAATTTTTTTAGGTATTGAAAAATATCTATTTAATCTTGGAGGCCAGATATTTAAAAATCTACTCTTATTAATTGTAGTACCTCTAGTTTTCTTTTCTTTAGTTTCTGGCATATCTTCTTTATCAAATATGGTAAAGCTTGGATCAATAGCATCTAAAACAGTNTTACTGTATTTATTTACAACCGCTTTTGCTGTAATGATAGCTATATTTTTTGGTTGGGTTTTTAATATTTCTGGTTATGAAGGAGAGGTTGCATCATTTAATGCGCCTGGCGGTGAAGCAAGTTTATATGATACTGTATTAAGAATTTTTCCAAATAATATTTTTGGGGCTTTCGTTGAAAACAATATGTTGGGAATTGTTTTTATAAGCATATTATTTGGCATCGCTTTAAATCTTACTGACAATCTTACTGACAATCTTTCTAAAAATTTTGAAAGATTAAACATAGTCTTCATGAAGATAGTTCTAATAATAATGAGCTTTGCACCTATTGGAGTTTTTTGCTTGATGGGCAGCTATGTGATGGATCATGGTTTAAATATCTTTGGAGATTTAATTCAATATGTCCTAATATTGATTTTTGTTTTATTGTTTCATTTATTTTTTACGTATTCTTTAGTCTTAAAAATATTTGCTAATTTAAATCCAATTATTTTCTTTAAAAAAATGAGAAATGTAGCTTTATTTGCATTTACAACATCATCAAGCGCAGCAACCATACCAGTTACTCTTAAAACAGTGACTGATGAGCTTGGAGTTAAAAAAGATGTATCATCTTTTGTTATTCCTGTTGGCGCTACAATAAATATGGACGGTACTGCAATTATGCAGGGCCTAGCAACCATGTTTATTGCAAGTACCGTTGGTGTTGATCTATCAATGATTGAGTATATTCAGATTGTTCTTCTTGCAATGGTTGCTTCTATTGGAGCAGCAGCTGTTCCTTCTGCTGGAACTGTTACATTGGCTCTTATTTTGAGTTCCTTAGGACTTCCATTAGATGCAATTGGCCTAATCCTAGCAGTTGATAGAATTCTCGATATGATAAGAACTTCAGTAAATGTTTCTGGTGATGCTGCGGTTGCATGTGTTGTAGCAAATTCAGAGGAACTTCTCGACAAAAGCATATTTAATAAATAGGTAAAAAATACGCTTTTATTTCAAATAATTTGCTAGAATGCTTTATTTAAATTAAGGGGTTCTATATGGATAATTTAATCATTCCACCAGCTCTTGGCATATTAGGTATGGTAATGGCATTTGTTGTTTACAAGCTTGTCATGAAATATCCCGATGGCGAAGATAAAGTAAAAAAAATAGGCGATCAGATTCATGCTGGAGCACTTGCTTTCATGAAAACTGAGTATAAATATTTATCCATATTTATTGCGGTAATAGTTGTGTTAGCTTGGTATGCATTGGGTCCTTACACGGCAATATCTATAATTGTTGGAGCTATATGTTCATCCGTAGCTGGCTTTATCGGCATGTATGCAGCTACTAAAGCAAATGTTAGAACAGCAACTGCAGCACAAAAAGATGGTCCAGCTGCGGCTTTATCAGTTTCTTTTTATGGTGGTTCAATAATGGGCTTGTGCGTTGCTTCTTTAGGCCTTATAGGTTTAGGGGGCTTATATTACTTTTACGTACCTGCTGGAATTGACCCCCATAAGCTTGAAGGTTTTGCAATGGGTGCTTCTGTTGTAGCGCTTTTTTCGAGAGTAGGCGGAGGAATTTTTACAAAGAGTGCGGATGTCGGAGCTGATCTTGTTGGAAAGATAGAAGCTGGCATTCCTGAAGATGACCCAAGAAATCCAGGTGTTATAGCAGATAATGTCGGTGATAATGTTGGTGATGTTGCTGGTATGGGTTCAGATATATTTGAGTCGTATTGCGGCTCTATGATTGCGTCGATAGCTATAGCATATACTCTAAGCAATAAAGATATGATGATGCTCCCTCTAGCTTTAGCATCAACTGGTTTAATTGCTTCAATAATTGGAATATTTATAGTCAAGCTTCAGTCTGCAAAAGCACCTGCAAGTGCATTAAGGTCTGGAACTCTTTTAGCACCAGTAATATTTGTAGCCATGGCCTATTTCATAATCAATTCTTTTGATGGAGTAGGAATGAATGTATGGTGGTGCGTTATTGCCGGGGCTGTTGGTGGAGTATTAATCGGTCTTATTACAGAATATTACACAGGCGGAGGTCCAGTAAGAAAAATAGCTGAATCAGGAGAAACTGGTTCTGCAACAGTAATGATTTCAGGACTATCAGTTGGAATGCAGTCTGTTGTAATACCTATTATTATTTTGGCCGTGATAATTCTTGTATCTACTCAACTATCGGATATCTATGGTGTTGGAATTGCGGCTGTTGGTATGCTTTCAACTGTTGGAATAACTATGGCAATAGATGCATATGGACCGGTTGCAGATAATGCAGGCGGTATAGCTGAAATGTCCGGCATGGGTGAAGAAGTAAGAGAAATAACAGATTCTCTTGATGAATTAGGAAATACTACAGCGGCAATAGGTAAAGGTTTTGCAATTGGAGCTGCGGCTTTAGCTGCTTTAGCTATAATTTCAGCTTTTTCAGCTGTGGTAGCGGTTGCAAATCCTGAATTTTCATTAGCACTTACAGAGCCAATTGTATTAGTTGGAATGTTTATAGGGGTTTGTATACCTTTCTTAGTTTCTTCAATCACAATGACAGCTGTTGGCGATGCTGCTTTCGAAATGATTAATGAAATAAGAAGACAATTTAGAGAAATATCTGGCTTAATGGAAGGGACTGCAGAACCTGATTCAGAAAAATGTGTTGAGATTGCTACCAAAGCAGCCTTGAAGAAAATGATGTTGCCAGGAGTGATAGCAGTATCAATGCCAGCTATAGTCGGTTTTGGTCTTGGTGCACAAGCTCTAGGAGGCATGTTAGCGGGAGGACTTCTCGGTTGCGTATCACTTGCACTTATGATGGCTAATGCTGGAGGCGCCTGGGATAATGCAAAGAAATATGTTGAAAAAGGTAATTTAGGAGGAAAGGGTTCTGATACTCATGCAGCTGCCGTAGTAGGAGATACAGTAGGCGATCCTTTCAAAGACACTTCTGGACCTTCAATGAATATTCTTATTAATGTTATGGCTATTGTCAGCTTAGTTATCGCACCATTATTAAGCATATAAACAAATTATTTATTTTTAAAATCCAGGGTTGCGTCCCTGGATTTTTTTTGACTAAATAAAAATATGAAAAAAAATATTCTTATTATTGGCTATGGAGACCTAGGAAAACGCCTCACAGATATTCTTGATAGCAATCTATATAATTTTTTTCATGTTTCAAGAAACAATAAATATGATTCAGATGATTTCATTAAATGGGACTGGTTATCAGAAAAAGAGTTTGAACATAATTTTGAAAAAATAGATGTCGTAATATTTTTTCCCAAACCCTCAAAGAATGATGAATCTGGATATGAGGATGGATTTAAAAATTCTGCTGAAAATCTTTATAAGATAATTGCTAGGAACTCTATTGATAAATTTATTTCTATTTCATCAACCAGAGTTTATAACAAAGAATCAGAGTCGCTTTGTATGGAAATCGATTCAATTCATCCAACTGATTACAGAGGTAAGCTAATAAAGCAATACGAAGAAAAACAAATAGCCCTCTACAAAAATAAATTAATTATTTTAAGATTTTCAGGTTTATATGATTCTCAGTCCAAAGAGATATCCAAAAATCACTTACATAGAGATAATGCTGCAAAGATAATTCAGTTTTTCATAGAAAATAATTTTTATTTCAAATCGCATCAAATCTTTAATTGTTCTGAAGATAACCCACTTGGACAGATTTCAAATAAAAAAATAAAAGATTTAGGTTTTATTTTTAAAGAATATAACTAGAAGAAAATCCGTTTGCAAAATACAATAAAAATATGATTAAAAGTATGACAGGCTATGGACAGTCCAGATACGCTGATAATGATACAGAGATAGCCATTCAAATAAAAAGTGTAAATCATAGATTTCTTGAAGTTAGTTTCAAGTCCTCCGAAATCAAAAGCGATATTGAAGAATATTTTAAAAAAACTATTTCAAAAAAATTAAAAAGAGGAAAGGTTGATATACATTTAAAAATGAAGACTTCAAGCAATGCAAGTTTTAAAATAGATAGAAAGCTCTTAGCTGATTTAAAAAAATTACTTAATAGTGAATCATTAATTTCAGATGAATTAATGCTTAGAGACATAAAAGATATACCAGGCATCCTTAAGATAAATAAGTCTTCTAATCAAAAAATACAACATGTAAAAAAAGTTTTTAATGATGCATTAGTTAATTTTTTAAAATCGAGAGTCGAAGAAGGGACCAAAATTAATAAAACATTAATAAATAAAATTAATGCGATTCAAGCAAAACAAACAAAAGTTGCAAAAATATGTAAAAACGACCTTGCTAAGAAAATTAAAAATTATAAAAAAAGAGTTAAAGATATATTAGAAGAATATGAGCCTAATAGATTAGATCAGGAAATTACTCATCTTGCTATGAAAGCAGATGTATCTGAAGAGATAGAAAGAATAGATTTTCATTTGCAATCAATCAGTAAAGAGCTTAAGAGTAAAATTTCTAGTGGGAAGAAAATTGATTTTATTCTTCAAGAACTCTTCAGGGAGTCAAATACTTTAACTGTTAAAATTGATGAACCAAAAACAAAAAACATTGCATTAGAAATTAAGGTATTGGTCGAAGAAATGCGAGAACAAATTCAAAATATAGAATAAAGTGGACAAAGCTAAGCTAATAATATTTTCAGCTCCATCCGGAGCAGGTAAGTCTTCTCTGATTAGGAAACTTATTCAATTAAGTAATCAATCTATTGAGCTATCTGTATCTGCTACTACAAGAGCTTCAAGAGGTGGAGAGGTTCACGGTAAAGATTATTTTTTTATGTCTGATGATGAGTTTAATCAGATGAATGAAAATGACGCTTTTTTAGAATCAGCAACTGTTCATGGTTTTCAATATGCAACTATCAAATCATATGTTCAAGAAAAAATTAATTCTGGAATTAGCGTAATTTTAGATATAGATGTTCAAGGATTTACTCAAATTAAAAATTCTCTAATGGAGCACATTTCAATATTTATCTTGCCACCATCGTTTGAAGAACTCGAAAAAAGATTGTTTACAAGAGGCCAAGACTCTAATGAAGTTATATCAAAAAGACTTGAGAATGCATTCACTGAGCTAAAGTATGCAGATTTATTTGATTACGTTGTACTGAATGATGAATTTACCAAAACAATAGAAACCTTGAGCTCAATTTTATTTGATGAAAACTTTAAATATAATGATGACAATATAGAAAATATATTAAGCGAATTATTGGATAAATAACTTATTTGGAATTAGAATACTCAACCCAGGAGAAATAACATGGCAAGAATTACTGTTGAAGATTGTTTAGAAAAAATTCCAAGTAGATTTGATTTAATACTCATGGCATCTAAGAGAGCCAGGCAGCTTTCTACTACAAGTAGAGACCCGCTTGTAGAATGGGATAATGACAAACCAACACTGGTTGCGTTGAGAGAAATAGAAGAGGGCCTTATTGATAAAGAAACACTTGATAGGACCCTTGAAGAAGACCTTTTATTAGACGAGTTTTCTGCTCCTAGCAATCAAGATACTGAAAATATAGGATAAATGATTAATGGGTGGTTATCTTGAGTGACCAAGTACTACCTAGCACTTTAATAAATAATTTCTCTGAAGATTACTATTTGAAGCTTCCATCTTCATTTTACAAGAATGCAAAGTCTTATCTCGAATACGATGAAATAAAAAAAATTCAGAGAGCTTATACCTTCGCTTATTATTCACATGATGGTCAATCAAGGCAAGACGGCTCTAAATACATTTCACACCCAATAGAGGTTGCTCAAATATTGCTCAATCTTCGAATGGACCCTGACACAATCTGTGCAGCTTTATTACATGATGTACTTGAAGATTGCGATGTTAATAAAAGAAATCTTGCTAATTTGTTTGGGAGTGATGTTGCAGAGATAGTTGATGGTGTTAGTAAATTAGGAAAACTTGATATAACGCCTGGAATGGATCGCGATGCAAACAATTTACAAAAGATGATGCTTGCCATGTCAAAAGATGTTCGTGTCGTGTTAGTAAAAATATGTGATCGTCTTCATAACATGAGAACAATTGAGCATTTACCAAGATCCAAACAAATAAAAAAATCAAAAGAAACTATTGGATTATATGGTCCATTATCTTTAAGAATTGGTATGCAGGATATAAGAGCTGAGCTTGAAGACCTTGCTTTTCGTTGTATCCACCCATTAAGAGCCACGATGCTTGATAGTGCTATAAAGAAATCAAGCGGAGGTAGAAAAAAAATAGTTACTAAAATTAGAAAAGAACTAAAAAAACATCTTAAGTCTAATGGTATTTTGAAGGCTTCAGTAAAAGGAAGAGAAAAAAATATATACAGTATTTATAGAAAAATTAAATCAAAGCATAAGCCATTCTCTGAAATTTTAGATGTATATGGATTTAGGATTTTGGTTGATTCAATTGATGATTGTTATAGATCACTGGGGATAATTCATAATTATTTTGCTCCAATTGAAAATAGATTTAAAGACTATATTGCCATTCCAAAAAGTAATGGTTATCAAGCACTTCATACAAGCCTATTAGCATTAAATGCTTTTCCAATTGAGGTTCAAATACAAACTCGAAATATGTCTGAGATAGCAAGTTTTGGAATAGCTGCACATTGGCAATATAAAACTAATGATCAAGATACAAATTCTGAACTAAGAGCAACAAGATGGCTGTCTGGCCTGCTTGAATTACAAAAGAAATCTACAAGTCCTACTGAGTTTGCACAATCAGTAAAAACAGACTTAGACTCTAATGAAGTTTTTTTATTTTCTCCAAAAGGAGATGTTTATGCGCTCAGAAAAGGATCAACTCCGATTGATTTTGCTTATGAGGTTCATACCGACCTTGGTGATTCAATAGTTGGATGTAAAGTTAACAGAAATGAAGTGCCATTAAATATTGAACTTGAGACAGGGCAGACAGTTGAGATTATTACTTCTAAATCTCAATCTGAGCTAGATCCCTCATGGTTAAATTATGTTGTTACAAGTAAAGCAAGAAGCGCCATAAGGTCCAGATTAAGAAAACAAAAAATCTCTGATGCAAGAAAAGCTGGAAAAATAATGTTAGAAACAGAGCTAAAAAGAGGTGGTAAGACATTAGATGAATATAGAGGGGGAACATTAAAGAAGATTCTAGATTCTATAGGCGTTACATCACTAAATAAACTTTTAACAGATTTAGGCCTAGGTAAACGAACAGGAAGCATAATCGCTGAAAGATTTTATTCAGGACTTCAAATAAGAGAGGGCATCGAGGAGCCAAAACCCGTCCTTATAATTGATAACAAAATTGAAAGCGTTACAGTAAGATTTGCCAAATGTTGCTTACCAGTTCATGGAGATAAAGTTGTAGCACATTCAGATACTGAAAGAGGTATGGTAATACACCATCAAAAATGCAAACAAGTTGTTCCATTCCTAGCAAAAGATGCTAGATATATGGCTGCAATTTGGGGTGAAAATAAAGATGAGCATCTCTATAGAGTCCGCATTGATGCTAATACAAAAGATAAAGTTGGAGTGCTTTCTGACATAGGATCTGTTTTTGCAAGATCAGGTATCAACATTGTCTCTGTAAATACAAAAATCATAGATAAAAAGTTTGCAGGATTTGAAATTGAAATTGAAGTAAAAGACAAGCAAGAGCTTAGGAAGATTATGCAAAAAGTCAGATCACTTAAATTCACTACAAGTTGCACAAGAAATATAAATGAGAAATAGTAATAAACTTTTATTTATTTTATGTACAATTTCATTTATATCTAATAATTTATATTCCGAGGATTCAAAAAAAATGCCAAAAGAAATTATATCTACAGATAATGCGCCTCAAGCAATTGGTCCGTATTCTCAAGCAGTAAAAACTGGAAATTTAATATTTATATCAGGACAAATTCCATTAGACCCAAAAACTGGAGACATAGTTGATGGGTCAATCGAAGATCAAGCAACTCAAGTACTCAAAAACATAGAAAGCATCTGTGAGGCTGCAGGCCATGGCCTCGAGGACATAGTAAAAATAACTATATTCCTTACTGATTTAGGCAATTTTGCTATTGTCAATGAAGTAATGAAAGGTTATTTCAAAGAACCATATCCAGCAAGAGCTACAGTAGAAATATCTGCCTTACCGTTAGGTGTTAATGTTGAAATCGAGGCAATAGTTTCAACTAATGGTTAAAAATCTTCTATCAATAAATGATTTAACAAAAAAAGAGATATTAGATTTAATCAATTTCTCAAATAACTTTATTGATGATGAGGGCAATTTTAGGAAAGAAGATCTTTTTCCAGACAAAACGGTTGCTAATATATTTTGCGAACCAAGCACAAGAACAAAAATGTCTTTCGCAGTAGCGGCAGGAAACTTGGGTTGTAATATCCTTGATTTTAATATTGATAGCTCTTCTATACAAAAAGGAGAGTCAATATATGAGACCATAGATGCTCTTAACTTAATGGGAGTAGACTTATGTGTACTCAGACATCCTGATTCTGTAATCAGAGAGCTTGCAGAGCAGCTACCAAACATGGTTTTCATTAATGCTGGTGAAGGTTCTATTTCTCATCCAACCCAAGCACTTTTGGATATGAAAACAATCATTAACCATAAATCCAATTTGGATGGATTAAAAATAGTCATTGTTGGTGACCTTGATCATTCTAGAGTGACTTCATCTTTTGTTGAGGGCATAGCTAACTTCGATATTGAAGAATTAGTTTTTTGTGGCCATCCAGAAATGTGCAACAAGTATATGAATACTGATTTTGGTATCTATGAGCCTGATATGGAAAAGGCACTTAAGGATGCTGATGTAGTAATGACCCTCAGAATTCAATACGAAAGATTTGAAAAAGATTTAAACCTAGACCTAGAAGGCTATAAAAATACATATCAGCTCTCTTCAGAAAAATTAGGATTTGCTAAGAGTGATGCAATTATTATGCATCCAGGACCAGTAAATTACATAGAAATTACTGAGGCAGTTTATGATTCTGAGAATTCTGTAATTAGGGAACAAATCGCCAATGGTGTTGCTATAAGAATGGCAGTGCTTTCAAGATTTCTGAGTAGCTAGAATATTCTTAACAGTTTCAACCGTGGTAATTGTACTTTGATCAATTTCAATGTTGACTTTTGATTTGGTCGATAGCATATCAAGATTCGTTACAGATAAAGTTTCTGGGATAAGATGAAGATAGAAAGAATTTTGATTTACTTTCCCAAGAGTTAAGCTACAGCCATTAATACCAATATAACCTTTTTCAAATATATACTCCCCATAGTTTTTAGG
Source organism: Gammaproteobacteria bacterium (assembly GCA_002710265.1). Classification (GTDB taxonomy): domain Bacteria; phylum Pseudomonadota; class Gammaproteobacteria; order Magnimaribacterales; family D2472; genus SAR86A. The sequence goes on from PAJW01000010.1 coordinate 22,117, forward strand.
AAAACTTACAAGAATATCTTTAGTGGATTCTTTTTTAATAATTTTTTTTATTTTGCCAATGCAGTGGATATGACCAGACATTAAATGACCACCTATCTCAGTCGAAGAAGTAATAGATCTTTCTAGATTTACAAGAGATCCTTTTTTTATATCTTTCAGATTTGTTCTTAATAGTGTTTCTTCGATTACATCAAATTTTAGAACTTTTTTACCGGTATCCAGGGATGTAAGACACACCCCATCAACGGAAATACTCGCACCTTTTTTTAGATTTTTAGAAAAATTCTTTGGAGGAAGAATTTCGATATAAATCGAGTCTTTTTTGGATTTTAATGCAATGACTTTGCCTTTACCTTCAACAATACCAGAAAACATCTATGCTCCCCATGTATCTCTATATTTATGCAATCCATCAAGGTATTGACTATTATCTGAATCATTTTCTACAAAAGATATTAATGTATCCAGATTGACTATGGACTCAACTTGCATATTAAAGTTATCACGTAATTCCTGACTAGCTGCTTTTTCTGTTTTACCTTTTTCTTGTCTGTCGAGACCAACTATAAATGCTTTTGGAGTTGCAGATAGATCCATGATTGTTTTAATTGACTCTTTGCCAGCAGTTCCTGCAGAAAGCACATCATCAATTATTAAAACATCCCCACAGGGTTTTTTACCTATAATATTTCCACCTTCTCCATGATCTTTTTCTTCTTTTCTATTGAAAGATAGTGGATAAATATTTCCTTGTTCACTTAATATCGTTGCAACAATCGATCCTAAAAATATTCCTTTATAAGCAGGCCCATAGATACAATCAAATTTAAGCCCTTTATCTTTTATCGCATCTACGTAACATTTTCCTAGTTCATAAAGATTGCAATCGTTGAGCATATTTGCGGCATTAAAGAAATACGGACTAGATCTTCCAGACTTAAGAGTGTACTCACCAAATTGTAATGATTTTGATTCTAAGGCTAAGTTTAAAAATGATATTTGATAATCTTTCACTTATTCAACGCAAGCTTTTTGTTTTTTTATAATTTCAGCAATTGCTGAGCTACCTAACTCAAGCATATCATTTAGCTCACTTTTTGAAAAAGGAGCATCTTCTGCAGTACCCTGTATTTCAATTAAATCATCTTTATCATTCATCACTATATTGAGATCAGTATCAGCTGAGCTATCTTCTTCATAATTTAAGTCTAATAAAACTTTATTGTTTTTTATACCCAAAGAAACTGCTGCAACATATGACTTAATTGCTCTTTGATCATCATGATAATTTTTTATTGCTAAAAACAATGCAACACAACCACCAGTGATAGAGGCAGTTCTAGTTCCGCCATCTGCCTGTATGACATCACAATCAATATTTATTGTTTTACCTTTAAGATATTTAAGGTTGACTGCTTGTCTAAGCGATCTTCCAATAAGTCTTTGAATTTCTTGCGTTCTTCCGGATTGTTTTCCTCTTGCAGCTTCTCTACCCATTCTTTCATTGGTAGATCTTGGAAGCATTCCATATTCACCAGTTACCCAACCTTCATCAGAATTCTTCATCCATCTTGGAACATTATTTTCGATAGAAGCATTGCAGATAACTTTTGTATTACCAAAAGTTATTAATACAGAGCCTTCAGCATGAATGTTTACGTTAGGTTCTATAGAAATTTCTCTCAGCTGGTTATGATTTCGATTATCAATTCTTTCCATAATTTTTAGAATTTTAAGACAGCTGATCCTTAACAATTTTGCTAATTAAACCCATGTCTGCAGAACCTGATAATGATTTAAGAACTCCCATTACCTTACCCATATCCTGCATTGAAGTTGCGCCTGATTGTTCTATGGCTTCCTTAACTTTTAAAATTACTTCATCCTCACTAAGTTGTGCGGGTTTGTATTTTGCAAGAACATCAACTTCCTTTTCCTCTATTTCAGCCAAATCATTCCTTCCACCGCTTTTAAATTGTGAAATAGAGTCATTTCTTTGTTTAATCATTTTATTAATGATTTGAAGAGCTTTTGTATCATCAACCTCTTCTTTATTGTCAATTTCATATCGCTGAACTTCAGATAGGAACATTCTTATGGTATCTCGAACGAGTTCATTTTTTTCAAGCATTGCTTGTTTAAGGTCTTGTTTGATATCAGATAAAAGGGCCAAAACTATCTAGATCTTTGTCTTGGGAAAGAAAATTTTCTATTTGTTTTTTTTGCTCTTTTAACAGCGGCTGCCATTAAACGTTTTCTTTTTTCTGTAGGTTTTTCGTAATGNTCTCTAGCTCTAATNTCAGGAACTATNGCTGCTTTTTCGCAGGCACGTTTGAATTTTCTCAAACCTATATCAAAATGTTCTGTATCTTTTATTATAATTGAAGGCATAATGTGACGCGTAGTTTAGGCTTTTATTTACTTTTTTGCAAAACTTTTTATGAAAACTTTAGGTATTGAAACTTCTTGCGATGAAACTGCCATAGCTGTATATGATTCAGTTAAAGGAATTGTTGGAGAATCAATTCATAGTCAAATGAAAATGCACGCTGAATACGGTGGAGTTGTACCTGAATTAGCATCAAGANATCATTGTTCAAAAATAGTAAATGTTCTACATGATGCTTTGAGTGATATAGAACTAAATAGTATTNATCAAATTGCATATACATCAGGACCTGGACTATTAGGGGCACTTTTAATAGGTGAAAGTTTCGCTCAAGGACTTTCAACTGCTCTAGATATCCCACTCATATCAGTGAATCATCTTGAGGGTCATTTGATGTCACCAATGATGGAATTTAATGACTTAGATATGCCTTTTATCTGTTTGCTGGTTTCTGGTGGTCATAGCATGATAGTTGATGTGAAGGAAAAGGGTGACTATGAGATTCTTGGTCAATCACAAGATGATGCAGTAGGTGAAGCTTTTGACAAGGTTGCAAAAATGCTGAATCTTCCATATCCCGGAGGTCCACACATTGAAAATCTTGCAAAAAAGGGAGAAAGCAACAAATATGATTTTCCTAGACCAATGATAAATTCAAATGATTTAAACATGAGCTTAAGTGGTTTAAAAACTTCTGTGCTTTATACAATCCAAAAAATTGAAAAAATGGACGATCAAATTAAATGTGATATCGCAGCAGCTTTTCAACAGGCAGTTGTTGATGTCTTAATTGCAAAAATTAAAAAAGCTGTTGATCAAACAGCTAGATCAGACGTAATAATTGCAGGTGGAGTTGCAGCTAATCAGTTTTTAAGAGAAGAATTTAAAAAACTAGAGAACCAATTAAATATCAATGTATATTATCCTAATATGAAGTATTGTGGAGATAATGCGGCAATGATAGCTTTTGTAGGTTCAAAAATGTCATCAAAAGTTAATGATCATACTTCAAAAGCAAGGGCAAGGTGGCCATTGGACGAATTAGAGAAATGAAAGACAAAATTTATATAAAAGATTTAAGAGTAAAAACAATTATTGGTATTTTTGATTGGGAGCGTAAAGTTAAGCAAGAGGTTAGTATTGACATTGAGTTTCCATTTGACTGTAAAAGAGCAGCTCAAAATGATGATATTAATGACTCTGTGGATTATAAAAAGATTTGCAAGGCTGTTATAAAGCTTGTTGAAGAGTCCTCNTATCAATTNCAAGAATCATTAATCGAAGCAATTGCTTGCCTTATCAAGGATGATTTTGGTATTGAATCTGTAAAATTAAGAATTTCAAAACCAGGAGCCCTGAGGGGCGCAGAGGATGTCGGTATTATGATAGAGAGATAATGAAGTATTTTTTATCCNTGGGAAGTAATATCGATGCCAAGGAGAACCTAGATTTTGCAGAAAGAGAATTAGATAAGATTCTTACTAACTTAAGCTCATCTTCAATCCATAAAACCAAAGCTGAGGGTTTTGAGGGAGATGACTTCTTAAATTCAGTTGTAAGTGGAGAGTGCGATAATTCATTTGATGAGCTTAATCATAAACTTAAATCGATCGAAGATATGTCTGGAAGAGATAGAAATGCAGCAAAATTTAGTGCTAGAACACTAGATATTGATATAGTTCTTCAGATTGATGAAAATGAAGAAATCATTTTTGAAAGTGATGAAAT
>PAJW01000011.1 GCA_002710265.1 Gammaproteobacteria bacterium
CCTGAAATTGGATCTAAATAATATTCATAAATTGATTTGGTTAAAGGATTATCTATATCCATTTGATCTAAGGTAAGTCCGGCGAATAAAAGAGCACCTACAAAATACAGAAAATATGTAGCCCAAAGTTCGTAGTCTTCCATCTCTTCAAGTGGATTTTCCATAGCCATCGCAAACGGGCATCTCGCTTAGGTATAACGCATTTAAGATTAGGAAATTATTCTTCCTCAAATACTATTTTTTCATCTTCTGCTAACTCCATCATTTCTGAAATTGCTTCTTGATCCAAGGGGTCAACTTGTGAATTGGTAAACTTTCTTTCTCTCCGACGGCGTGCGTCGGCCAAACTAGGAACTAGAGCCTCAAAGCTCGAAGTATCTTCAACATCTTTTTCTTCATAAGTTTCGAGACTATAAGAACGAATACGGTGACGTTTCCTGTCCTGTTCTAAGCCAAAAAGAACGGTACCATGTTCAGAACCTTGGAGAATTCCTTCTATAGCAGGGGTTGCTAAAGCTAAAGATTCTTGATCACCGATTACTAAAACTGTTGAGCCATAAATTGCCATCTCCGTACCAGTTAATTCTTCAATTAAGCTCCTAATTCTACCATTGGTGCCAATTAGTCTACTTCTCATTCTTCTAGTTTGATTTGGTTGCTTACCAACCCACTCCCTGATATCATACATCCTCAAGAAAACATCATCTTCTAGAAGCTGGATTGCTCTTTTAGGGGCTAGTCCTCTTCCAATAGCAAATATTACATCAGGAAGTTTCATTTTTATTACAGGATCTACACCTTCATCTGGCCAGTTAACACTAACATCACCTGAATTTGACTCGATATGCAATGATGCCCCACATGCTTTCTCAATCATTTTTCTTGTAGAGCCACGTTTACCTATAAGCACAGCAATGCGGTTTTTAGGAATCCGTGCTAAATGCTCCATATGTTTAGGGGAGTGGCTGTTATGTTTTAACTTCCTGTGTTTCAATTTCAATCGGATAAAGGAGGTAATTTGGGAACTGGATCTTCCAATACACGAAGTAAACTTTCACCAATATCCGCGTTATATCCTTGACGATTTATCCACTGAACCAGTCTCGTTACGTCTCTAACAAGAAATTCTTCTGAATGTGGATGTTGCTTTGTCACACTTTGACCAACATCAATTACCCATGGTTCACCATCTTTCCATAAGATATTGTACTCTGAAAAATCTGCATGAACAAGTTCAGCTGTTTGCCAATTAATAGCAAGAAAATCGAGTAGGTCTTCGAATACCTCATATGGCTCATCAATAATTACATCTTTCAATCTTGGGCTTACTCCTTCACCTTCACCTAAATATTCCATAATAAGAACATTTTTCAAATTAGAAAGAGGTTTTGGAACTCTTAATCCATATTTCCTCATTCTTTTTAGATTTCTAAATTCTTTACGTACCCAGATATTCACTAACTCTCTATGTCTACGAGATAGCCCTCCAAATCTTGGATCTCCATCGATATATTTTGCTAATCCTTTGAAAACCGCGTTTGTTGTGTGAAATATTTTCACCGCTACAGGACCATGGTTAGATGTTGCATGAAAAACATGGGCCTCCTTACCTCTTGCAATTGGATAATCAAGCGTCTCAATCTCGCCTTTTTGCATTAACTTATGTAATGACATTAATGTAGATTTATCAAATACAGCATCGAAAACTCGTCGATCAACCCAATCATAAGTCCCCTTTCCTAAAACTCCCTGAAGACCATCTTCAATTTCNGAGAACATTTTCTCNAATCGAGGTTCNGATAACCATTCGTGTTTTTTCTCGCCTCGCATTAAAGCGTCGAGGTCGGGTAAATCCCAATCCTCTGAATCTGACATGATTTCACCCAAAGAAAGAATCAATGTCGTCGTCAAATGATGATGTTTCTTTTACAACTGATTCCTCAATTTNCAATTCTGATTCTTCTTCTACGGAATCTTCTTCTATAAATTCTAATTCTTCATTAGTTNCAGTTACTTCTGAGATATCTTCAGACATTCCAAATAAATCTACTATGTCTGGCAATACTCCTTTTCTGGACAAATATAGCGATTGAGTTTTTGTATATCTCATTACTACATTTGCTTTCTCGTCTTGAAAATCCCATGGTTGTACAACAATTAAGTCACCTTCTCTAACCCATTGTCTACGNCGCATTTTACCAGGTATTCGCGCTAGACGGCTATCGCCATCTTCACAAACGGCCCTTACCCTTCTTCCTCCTAGAATCTGATCTGCAATAGCAAACATTTCGTTGACTTTACGATTAGGTAAAGGTACTCTTATTTTGTCACCACTACCTGATTCTAACCTTGCTAAAAGCTCAGCGTCAACCTTCTCCTCTCTACGAGCCATGACTACCCGTCTAGCGTCACCTATGTGAAGTTGAGCCTTCTCGCTCAGTTAGAAACAAAGGAATTTATAGCATCTGCAACCATTTCCAATAATGAATCACTTAGTGGCCCAATTCCAACAATGACTGTGAGTATCGCACAGACTACAATTGCTAATCTTAGACTGAAGGCGTCCTTCATAGCCCTACTATCTTCCGGTTCTTCAAAGAACATGACTAATCCAATTCTTAGATAATAAAACATTGACAATGCAGAATTTATTACAATTGCAAAAGCCAACCAAAATACTGGTTCAACACTGGTTAACCAGTCAAGAACTGAAGTTGCATCCGAGGCACCAGTACCAGCAGAAATATTCACTATTCCATTAATCATCAAAAACTTTGACAGGAATCCAGACAATGGCGGTACCCCNGCTAGTGACAACATAAACAAGAACATGGAACCAGCAACTAGTGGATCTCTTCGAGCAAGCCCATGTAGATCTTCCAATCTATGCCCTCTACCCTCAGTTTCTAAGAGAGATAATACCAAGAATGCTCCAAACTTGAAGATAACNAAAACAGCGAGATGGAATACTATAGCAGTTAATACAAGTTCAATTGCTTCTTCGGAGCCAAGACCACTCCCGATAGCTGCCAGACCCGCTAACATATATCCTGCATGGGACACACTGGAGTAAGCTAGCATTCTCTTTGGATTACTACTAGTTAGAGCTGCTAAGTTACCCCATGTCATAGTAACAACTGCAATGATAGCAATCGCAGTGTACCAGAAAGCCTCACCTTCAATAGGCATTGTAACTGATACTAATATTCTCATTAAAGCAACAAATCCCATGGCTTTCGAGGCTGTGGCTAGTAAGCCAGCAATAGGAGATGATGCCCCNGAATAGGCATCGGGNGCTGCGAGATGGAAGGGCGCTGCACCTACCTTAAATCCAAATGCAACTAGCATTAAACCAACAGCTATTCCTGCTAGAGGATCAATTGAGGATGATTCTGCCCACTTTATTGACAAAGCATCCAATGAAAGATCTCCGCTCCAAAGATAAAGNAGTGACATNCCATAAATTCCAACTGCTGAGGCTACTGAACCTACGATGAAATATTTCATTCCTGCTTCTCCACCAACCTTACTTTCCTTATGGAAGGCAACAAGAATATAGGACGATAATGATGCCAACTCAATACAAACAAATAGCATAAAGAGATGGGTGGCCATTGACATAAGGCTCATCCCAAGACCAACCATAATCAGAATAATATGAAAATCAACTTGACGACGATTATCAATTAAAGCATTAATTTTCTTAGTAGAAAGATTCTCGCTATCGTCATCATTTGGTGGTTTTACATTAGGTCTAGCAGGAAGTCTGTGTGTAGTTGCAATAGTCGCAAGNAGTAAAGCAGCAATGAATATTAGAGAAAATAAACGGCTGAACTCAGTGACCTCTAATGTATCTCCTATTGAACCATAAGAGTTCTGCATAAGTCCAAAGAATAAAGCAGAAATGAAAATAATTAATGAAACTTGATTTGGTAATTTAGGATTACTGGTTCTCTTGAAACGGCTACCGCCNATAAATACGGGAACATGAATTCTTGTTAGAGGGATACGGAAACGTGCATTCCCCAAATTAGGAATTAAAATTATGCATATTAAACCAAATAGCATTATTAATTCAGGAATAATCAATTCTGCCTCAGAATAATTAATTGGAAGATTCATGGACTCACCCCTTGATCAATTAGATAACTAAGTAATACTTCACTAACAAATTCAGAAGACCAATCAGACATCATATCGAAGAATATGAATGGGAATATACCGAAAGCAATTGTGAGAATACCTAAAATAAACATACTAGTATTCTCATTCCAAGTAATATCTCTAGGTTCTTCACCGTGTAATGACTCTGGAAGGATTCCATGATGTCTATCGTTTGATTCAAAAATAGTCTTCTGCATAGATGTTAGATAGTAGACTGCCGTAATAATTANTGTCAATGCAGGTAAAATGACTAACCATCCAAAACTCATCCAGAAAGCAATCATAATNGCTACCTCNGCNACGAAACCNGCNAGTAATGGTANCCCTAAGCTACCCATCCAACCTAGCATCATATGAGCGGCCAAATATGGTGAGTGATGTGCAATACCTCTCATAGANCCTATTTCTAAGGTATGATAATGATGTTTGAAAGCACCCGCGACTGCGAATAATAGTGGACTAATTATTCCATGAGCGAACATCATGAATAAGGCGCCAGCGATACCCANTGGTTGCATTGTTGCAATNCCTAGGAATATTAATCCCATATGTGAAACTGATGAATAGGCAACCATTCTTTTCAGATTTGTTTGACCCATGCATACTAATGCNCCATAAACTAAACTTGCCATTCCAAGAATAATTAGAATGGGTGTGAAAACAACTGTAGACTCTGGGAATAATGAGACGGCAACTCTCAAGAAACCATATGCTCCCATTTTCAGCATTACGCCAGCCAATAACATTGATCCAGCTGTTGGTGCTTGAACGTGAGCATCAGGAAGCCAAGTATGCACTGGTACACTAGGCATTTTTGTTGCAAATCCAATTAATAACAAAATCCAAACCAAATGTCTGAGACCCTCTGATTGAATCATCTCACTATTCATCTCAATGAGACTAAAGTGATGTCCCGTTAATGTTCCAGATACTCCAGANACATCGCCGGTGTGGAAATACATTANTAAAATNCCAACTANCATAATTACACTAGCAGTGAATGTGTAAATGAAGAACTTCATAGAAGCATATTTTCTATCTTCGCCGCCCCAAACTAATATCAAAAAGAACATCGGTATCAATGTCATTTCCCAGAATACGTAGAATACAAACAAATCTAGAACAACAAACACACCAAGTAAGGCACCTTCCATAACAAGAATCAANGGATGGAAAATATGTCCTTCTTTAGCATCCCATTCTACCAACATTGATAGTGGAATTAATAGAGCTGTTAACCAGACCATTGGTAATGAAAGTGCATCAACACCGACAACCCAAGATACACCNATTGATGAGATAAGAGTAACTGGTTTNTCATTCATTAATTCATATTCACCCATATTAATGTCAAGCCAGTCAATACCACCGAAAGTAGTGAAGGAAAGGTAGGTTGCAAATGCAAATAGNGCCATTGAAACTCCAAAACTCACATTTCGAGAAAATTTACGTATTGAAGAGGCTAAGTTTCCAGGCAATAATTGAGGTAAAATTAGCAATAGCAAACCAACNCCAATCGGAGTTAATGTTAGAATTGTCAAGGGATCGTTCAGAAACTCACCCCCATTAATANCACGAATATACAGAGAGCTCCTATAGTCGCCATTAAGATATAATCNCCAGCACTTCCTGTAGTAAATTTACGAATCTCAAATGAACCNAGAACNGATTTNGATTCTATTTGTTTAATGATGCCATCAATTATATTTCTATCAAACCANGCAGTAAAATCAGCAAATGGNATTAGTGTACGTGNTAATACACCTTCATATAAATCATCGAAATAAAGTCTTTTATCGAGAGCNTCNGANAATTGNGATTCNGCTAACCATGAAACATCCTGTTTTCCAAACTTACCTGAAAGATTGACTAACCAGCNAACAAGGAAATTAGCTTTCTCACCTTCTTTGAGCCGACCTCCGTGTACTCTTGAAGCCATTATAGGACCGACTATGAAAGAAAGGAAAATTGTAACCCAACCTACAAAACGAAGTTTCATATCATCTGGCAAAAATGCATGTTCTAATTCATAGATAATTTGACCAAGCAATGAATCTGCATGACCATGTAAAGAAAGATTNTCTGNCTTGTTTGAAAGGAAGTCAACTACTCCTAGAACAGCTAATGCAAAGCCGCCAATAGCAGTGATAACTGTAAGAATAATTAGTGGTTCCTTAATCCAAGGAGTTGTTTCATGAACATGATCAACAACTTCACTCTTAGGTTCTCCAGCGAAAGTCATGAACCACATTCTAGACATATAGAATCCTGTCATTCCAGCGGTTGCAAGAATTAGTAAAGCGGGACCTAGCATCAAAGTTTCACCATGGAAATATGCAGACCATGTTTTGGCAATTATTCCCTCTTTAGACCAAAAGCCTCCAATCAAAGGTATCCCAATTATTGACATTGAGCCAAACATCATTGCAGTAGCAGTTACTGGTAGCTTAGATGCGAGTCCCCCCATATTTCGCATATCTTGAGGGTCAAAATCATGATGNCCGTGATCAGAACCATGGTGGAGATGATCATGCGCATGATGAACTTCGTGAATTACTGAACCGCTGGCCATGAATAGCATTCCTTTTGCCATTGCATGATTGAATAAATGGAATAGAGATGCGCCAAGGACAAAATATCCCGCATAATATTCGTTTATATTTAAGAAATAAAGTGCTGAACCTAAGCCGGTGAATATGTATGCTAATTGAGACATTGTAGAATAAGCTAAAACTTTCTTAATGTCATTCTGGACAAAGGCAATCGAAGCAGCCATAAATGCCGTAATACCTCCAATCCATGCTACAATCAATCCAAAGTCTTCCAATCCTGAGACTCCATGATGATGAACATCTACAAATGGCATTAATCTTGCAACCAAGTATAAGCCAGCATTAACCATTGTAGCCGCGTGAATTAATGCAGATACTGGAGTTGGCCCCTCCATAGCATCGGGCAACCAAACATGTAATGGGAACTGAGCACTTTTACCAACAGCCCCGATAAATAACATCATTAAAGCCCAAAATAACTCTCCTGAATCAACTAAAGCACCACCAACACCTGTCGAAGGATCATCAAAAACAACTGCAAAATCCAGAGAACCGTAGATATCGTATAGAATCAACAATCCGATCATTAAGAATACATCACCAACTCTCGTAGTCAAAAATGCCTTCTTAGCAGCATAAGCCGCACTTTCTTTCCAATAATAGAATCCTATCAATAAATAAGAACACAAACCCATAACTTCCCAGAAAATAAATAGCCAGAGGAAATTATCTGCAAGTACCATACCAAACATACCAAGGCTGAATAAAACAAACTCAGCGAAAAAACGATGGTTACTGTCTTCATTTATTGGATCTGTAGTCATATAACCAATAGCAAACCAGCAAATTAAGAAACACAGAAATGTCGCTACGAATAGAAGCATCAATGTCAAAGAGTCGACCCACACACCTACACCAAGTACTCGATTTTGTGCCATTGTGTAATCTGATTGAAGGATATCAAAAGAAATCCACTCTAACCAACTTGTAACATCATTCTTATTGATATCTGCACTACCTATCAAATAATCATAAACAATCCATATTGTAGTAGATAAGGATACTAGAAGTGCTGCTAAACCTAATATTCCTCCTTCCTTAAANGTATTTTTCCATGTTTCATTTTTATTATAGACTTGCCCAGTGATNAGAATAATCGGAAAAGCAATGAAAGGAGCTACGACTATCATCCAAGCAAAATCTGTAGAAGAATTATCACCTTCAAAAGCCAAGTAAGGAACTATTGCTAAGAATGGCAATAACGGTAGAAGAAGACGATACTCGTTTTTTGTTTCACCCATCAAAATCACCTTAGTTCCTCAGAATATTAGCTTCATCAAGAGATATAGTCTCTTGCGTACTGTATAAGGAAAGTAAAATNGCTAAACCAATTGCAACTTCTGCTGCTGCAATTGCTATTGCTATTGCAGTAAAAACCCANCCATCAACNTCGCCATAATGCGATGCTCCTGCTACAAAGTTAAGATTTGCAGCATTCAACATTACTTCAATACACATCAAAACNATGATCGCATTTTTTCTTGTGAAAGCACCGAGAAGTCCTATTCCAAAGAGAATGACTCCAAGTCCAGAAATCCAGCTTGGATCTATCATGACTCATCTCCTCCCATATCCCAAATCAGATTAATTAGTCTTTCATCACGGACAAGATAAGATGCTCCTACCATAGCCATGGCTAACAAAGCACCAAGAATTACGGTTGCAACTGCCCACTCATCTCCNTAGAGTGAAAGTGCGAAATCNACTGTTGAGGGNGGAGTAGATGATGATACCCCCCACATTGAATGCGACATAACTTCATTTAGCATTACTAAAATNAATGNAAATAGACCTAGTTTTGTTAATGCTGANAGTGCTTTCACTGAATATCACCCTCTTGAATTTGACGACGTGTAAGCATTACNCCGAATTGTACAACAAGCATTACTGAACCAAGGTAAACTAAAATTTGTATTGCTGCTAGCATTTCTGCNGACGCCATTACCATTACTCCAGCAACTGCTAGGAATGTAAGCATTAGTGATAGAAGTGAATGAGCAACTCTTCTGGCATAAACACAACCAAGAGCACCAATNATTGCNGCAGAAGAAAGAAGAACNAAAACAATTGCTTCGAAATCTACTNCCATAAAAATCATGCCTCCGATTTAGCNGCTGCAGCCGCTTTNGCAGCTTTCTTNTCNCGCTTAGTTTGCTCTTTCTGAGCCCTCTTAGCTAATTCCATATCTACCCTTTCNTGATGTACTACTGGAAGTAATCTAGTACGATCAGCATCAAACCAAAGGTCTTCNCTGGAGTATCCCGTCATACCATCATATTCATTTGACATAAAGAATGACTCGAAAGGGCACGCTTCTGCACANAAACCACAGAACATACATCTTCCAATATCAATTCGNCCTGANACAATATCTACTTCCGCTGGCTTTAGAGANGACATTTCTACTGACTCAATNCCAGAACCATCTTGCCAACGAACTGTTGCTNTATCTCCNCTAATATCAATCACCTCTGCAAAATCATATTGTTGTGGAGGAGCAGTATGTTCATGCATTAAATCGAAATTCTCGATTTCTTCAAAAGTTTCTTTTCTTCTAGCAGCTAAACCGCCAGATTCTATTTCACTTCCTAGTCCATGCCATTCGTCTCCTTCATCAGTTGTATCAAGAACATTGACTNTNGTTTCTGANGTCATATGNAGACAATCATTTGGACAAGCTTTCACACATGCCTTACATGCNGTACAAGTTTCCCAAACAATTCCTATCCTTCCATTGTAGTTTCCTGGAACGAAAAGCCAAGGCTCCATATCCTCGAGTCTTTCATATGGATACATGATAGTAACCGGTCTTTCTAGGAAAGGAAGAGCCGGTGATGATTCTCTGTCNGCAGCATATATTTGACCAGAAGAAGGATGATNTTCTCCNATTCTTTCTAAAGTAAATTCATCNGTCAGATTCGCTTTCTGTCCATGATAATTATTTTTCAAGAATTTTGCTTTACCGATATATGGTACTGTCCTAAGNGCTGTCTTCAAAGTAATCCACATAGGTTTGATTACTAAATTTCTAAAATTCGGTGTTGCGTGAGGGTGTCCTGTATTGTAATCCATTTTTTCACCTCCTAATCTCTTCTACTTCCTGGATATGCTTTATCCAACGTTTGAGTATTGTATGGNCTTCTTGAATACTCTAATGCATCTTTATCTTCATCTATTGCATACACAANAAACAAAATNATTCCTAGAACTGTGATTACNGGAGGAACCCANATTGGCCAACTTGTACCAGTCCAGACCTCTAAACGNAAATACATAGCAATTGCAAGATTGAGGATAGATAGTGGGAGTAAGTATCTCCAACCAAATTCTAAAATCTGATCTGTCCTAATTCTATGTAGAGATGCACGGACCCAAACAAAGAACGCAAAGAGTAACCATGCTTTGAGTAAGACAATTACTAAACCAGGGATTAAGTCAACAACAGTCCCAATCACTGGAATACCAGAAAGTGTATCTTGGAATGGAAATTCCCATCCGCCAAGGAAGAACATAGCAAATAGGATACAAGCAGCATAAGCTCTCATCATCTCTACAGCGAACATTAGACCCCAACGAATCCCTCCGTACTCAGTCCACCATCCTTCTACAAGCTCTGCTTCTGCTTCTGGCATATCGAATGGAATCCTTTCNACCTCAGCAATCATTGTGATTAAGAATAGCGCAGCACCCAAAGGAAGCATGAATAGGTTCCAAGTATCNGATGTTTCAATCTGGAAATCTACAATTTCAAGAATATTGAAAGAACCACTAATTACTGCAATCGAAAGTACTGTGATTAGTAGAGGGATTTCATAAGCTGTCAATTGNGCGGCNGAACGCATTCCTCCAATTAATGTATATTTGTTATTTGATGCCCAGCCAGCGAAGAATACTCCAAGAGGTGCNACTCCAAATATAGCCATCAGGAATAGTAGGGAAAGATCTGGATTAGCTGCCCAAATATGTGGACCAAATGGAATGAAGGCATAACACATTATAGTTGTCGCTATAATAATTACAGGAGCAACTTCGAAGACTAATTTATCGGCTTTTTCTGGTATTAAATGCTCTTTTGTAGCGAACTTCATGAAATCTGCCAATGCCTGGAAGAAACCTGGGAATAGGAACCAGATTCCATGGTATCCTCGATTTCCAACTCTATCNATTGTTTCTAAGTGATGGCTATTCCCGAAGGCTGAATTCAAACTCTTATTCAGCATACCTATAGGGACTCCCATACCCATTGGTAATTTATTCCACCAATCNCCAGCAGTAGAAGGACCCTCTCCAATCCACAAACTTCTCAATGAAGTGGTAGCACCAATTCTATCCATTAAACGTCCTATGAACTTCCTCTCGATGTAAGGGACGACCATCAAGGTCAACATCATTGTAGTAAAAACTACTGTACACATAATCGTTGAAACAAAAAATGCTTCTAAGGAGGGTTGTATATCTGCAAAACCAGACTGAAGATTAATTTCAGAACCGATCACAATTGGTTCCTCGAGGAACCATCTCGGCCTTGTAATAGAAAATTCTAGATCTATATCGTTTGAAGGAAGAACATCATGAGTTTTGTCCATTGACCAACCGATGAATGACTCAGTCCAACCACGGACATCTAACCAATCACTGCTTGCCATATATTCACCTCACCTATCTGTCTCACCGATACAGGGATCGAATGAACCCATGATTGCTGGAATATCTGCTACCTTGTATCCAATCATACATTTTGAAGCATATGGAATCGTAATGAACATTGGAGATCGAATTGATACACGATAAGGCATTTTACCGCGACCCTCTCCTCCACCGGCAATGTAGAACATTGATTCACCCCTACTATCTTCAAAGTGGTGTGAACCTGATGTCCCTTCAGGAGCACGAGTTGGTGCCTTGCCGATTATCTTAGGATCTCCTGGCTCATGGTATGTTTCGGCACCTCCTGGGATCTTGTCTAATGCTTGCAATACTAGATTTGCACTTTGACGCATTTCTTCAACTCTAATTCGATACCTATCATAACAATCTGCACCCTTTATTGAAGAACGCTCTACTGCTGGCTCCCAATCTAACTCAGAGTAAACTGAATACGGGTGTGATGTACGTATGTCGTGATTAACTCCTGCCGCACGAATGTTAGGTCCTGAAACTCCATGATTGATCATTTCTTCAGGTTTAGCATAACCTACTCCCTGGCTACGAATTAAGAATACTGTTGACTCATCGAAAAGTGCCTCATATTCTTGTATCCTATCCAAAAATAGCTTCAGTTTATGCCTAGCTCTGAGGGCAAAACCATGAGGTAAATCTCTTTTCACACCTCCTATACGAGGGAAATTGTAGTGCATTCTAGAACCTCCTAACTCTTGTAATAGATCCATCATCATCTCTCTTTCTCTAAGACACCAAACTAATACACTCAGGTTTCCGATATCAGGACCATAAGCGCCAAGCCACATTAAATGACTTGCAATCCTTTGAATTTCCACTGCTACTAAACGAATATATTCAGCTCTCTCTGGAACTTCAACTCCCAGTAAGTCTTCTGCGGCATAGATATAGGCATGAGACCACGTATTTGCTGATGCATAACATAGTCTGTCACAATAAGTAGTAATTTGTGTGAAGTCACGTGATTCACATATTTTTTCGACACCTCTATGGATATAACCAAGATCTGGTTCAGTATCTACAACCGTTTCTCCATCGACCTTAATTTTCAAAGTCCAAAGACCATGGGTCATTGGATGCTGAGGCCCCATAGAAATCCACATTTCTGCCATTTTTTCACCTACTTTACCCTACTAGAATCAACTGGTTTACGCATAAAACCTTGAGCGTCATCATACATTTCTTCAAAGCCATGATAGCGTAATTTATGTTGTTTCTGAAGTGGATGGAAACCTACAGGAGATTCATGTGGATTTAGAACTCTCCGCATCTCTACATGCCCCTCAAAATCAATCCCTACTAAATCCCAGGTTTCTTTTTCATTCCAATCTGCTCCGACCCAAAGATCTTGTACGCTGGCAACTGAAGGAGTTCGGGTATCTCCAATTTTAATACTAATTTGAATTTCTAAAGGTACATTCTTTCCTTTTACCTTTGAAAAATCTACAATATTTGGAATTACTAGACCTTCTTCAATAAGTGGGTCCTTAATTCCAGTTCTCAAAAAATGATAAACGACTTCCCAAGTCTTATCAGAAGATTCTGGCCAATGAATACCTGTAATCATTGAACAATGATCGACAGAATGTTTTTCCTTCAGGTGTTCAGCAACCTTCCTCCAGTTTTCAGGAGAAACAGTTGCGTTAACAATAGGTCTATTCTGAGTACCACTGGTACGAATATCTACAGATGATTCTACTCCGTCCATCTTATTCAAAGAGGATACTAATTTCTCAGCCGCCTCTTGTTGTGCTTTTTCCGAAACTATCCTCATAAAAATCCCTCATGCATCTCCGATGATTACCGGAGCCTCACTTTCTAATCTGGAATGACTTGGCATGGCTCCAATTCGAATTATTTTTTCCCTCAATTTGCCGAATCCATCGATTAGAGCCTCTGGTCTAGGAGGGCAACCAGGAATGTATACGTCAACAGGAATGATTGTATCAACTCCTTCAAGAATATTGTACGACTGGAAATATGGGCCCCCTGAAATAGCACATTCGCCCATCGCTATACACCATTTCGGCTCAGGCATTTGTTCCCATAGACGGACTATTGGATCAGCAAATTTCTTACTAATAGGCCCATTTACGAGTAATACATCACATTGTCTAGGACTGGAACGAAAGAAAACTCCAAAACGCTCTGCATCAAAACGNCTAGCTCCTGCTGCAGCCATTTCCAGTGCGCAACATTTGATTCCTAGATGTAATGGAAAAAGAGATTTTCTTTGACCCCAATTAAAAATACGTCCTGCTAAAACTCCAATCACATCTTTCAGCCTACTTGCCTTCAACGCTTCATCAGTAACATCTCCAACTGTTTCAACCAACAGTCTACTACTAAACATAGAATAATTTTGTGTATCGTCTGCCATTACAATCACCTCAAATGTAAATTCTTCCTCTCTTCCTGAATACGTGCCAAACACCTAGGCCCATAAGTAAAATGAATATNGACATGGTTGTCAAAGCACCCATNATTTCAGACTTGGATNTAACATCAACATCTTGAATAGATATTATTCCACCAAATGCTAGGAACATGAATGCGATGTCGAAAACTAAGAATATTATCGCATACCAATAATACTGAAAGTGGAAATTAATGTGCGCCTCACCAACAGGTGCTGAACCACACTCATAGGTACTTTCACGACGTACATACAAGGATTGATCTACCTCATAACCNGGAAGTAACCATGAACGTGTTCTNGTAGGATTATTTGGATCNACAACAGGCCTTAGAAGCCTAGATGCGATGAAACTTCCTACAGGAAANCCTATGCCAACCAAAGTCATTACTGCTAGTGCAAGATAGGCTTCAGAGACTGATGTCATAGGGCTCACAACCCGGTCCCTTAGGGACCGTTAGTGCCGCCCACTAAAATTAGGGCAATAAGTGTAACCTAACAGTGAGTTTCAAGTTAGCAGTTAACGTTCNGATTCAAGTTCAAGNGCTTTNANNATTCTTTGNCTCTCTNTTCTAGATCTNNNGAANAGAATAATGACGAGCAGTCCGCCGATTAANATNNCTCCCCANCCNANAATNTGGACCATGTCATCGGANAGNAAAGATATCCCTANNGNAATCTCAGCAGTNACAGATAGGTCTAGAGGTTGCCCNGCNACNGGAAGTCCTTTNGGCATTACAATAATNGTAAAATCATANGTATCATCTTGGAATCAAATCATTNGGAGGAGTTACNCGGATNTCTACTTCTCTTGTTTCACCAGGTGCTAATTTGAATTCATCATCAACTGCGTTTACTGACCAGAATCTTAGTGCCTCGGAAGATTCAATGACTACGGTTTCTTCTATATTGCCGTGGTTAGTAACAAAAATTGTAAAAATTGCTTTCTCAGGATATGTGACAGTCTGAGAGGTTTCTTCTTCAATAGTGAATTGAAGATCGTGTATGGTAATGACATCAACTAATAGATCAACATGTGTACTTTCTATAGCATTAAGTTCAGAAGAAGCAGAAACTTTAATCATCCCAGAAGCACCACTTTCAACGCCCTCTAGAACTTCAAAATCAAGTGTTATCATTACACGGTTCTCAGGACCTACATCAACATGGAATGGTTCATCTGTAGCTACACCACTTACCTTCAAAGTTCGCAAAACAGTAGATTCCATTCCAGTAACTGTAATCACCGCATTATCACCATTAGGAAAATCACCAATATTTTCAACCCAAAAAGAAACAGAACCTATCCCNCCTGGTGGAAGTTGTACTTGTAACTCATCAGGAATTTCCCCTGGACTAACTGGCGTTATACTCATGCCATAATTAAAGTTTGAAACAGAGATTGTGAACTCATGGGATGAAGATTTGTCAGTTCCAAAAATTGTTATTACAGCAGAAACTGATGCTCTATCGCCATTTTCTTCTCCCTCAATCGTGACATCCAAATAAACCGTCTTTGTAACTCCAGATTCAATGTTTATCTGAGTAATTGTNGAACCTTGAGAATTAGAAAATGATGATTCCCATAGGGGGTCATTACAACCTGTTACATCATTTGGATCGCAGGCTTGTAACTTAAAATTATCATTTACATTTCCAGTATTTGTAATCTGAATTGGGAAACTAATTATTTGCTCTGATTTACCTTTTTGAGAATCCGAGATAATAGAGGATGTGAGATCATGAACTTGAGCTACAGATACCGTCAAAGTTTTCGAATCATAAGGTGTAGAGCCACCTCCATGCCCTACATTGAAAGTAATACTATCTGAACCTGCATCTGCGCCTTCAGGTACCGCGACATCAATGGTCACAGTCCCTTGATTACCACTTGCAAGCGTAACAGATGATTGTGAGAATGAAACTTGCCATCCAGTAGGAACATTTGCTGCATTAACATGTATTGTATCGACACCATTGCCATCATTAGTGATTGTCATGGTCACAGATTTTGAAGTACCTGGTTCAACATTGGAAAGAGAAGATTTACTCAAGGATGCCGAGGCATCATATGATTGACCAACATTTAATGTCATTATCTTCTCACAACCAATCTCAGTACCTGATCTACCTTGTATCTTTATTGGGACTTGAGTACTTGCATCTACTGAATCATCTGGTGTCACTTGAAACTCAAATGTGTGACGATCATCTGCAGTATTTTTCTCACCGAGTAATGCATTAGAAGGAGGAGCAAAATCAACCCAATCCGATACATCAAAATTATCTGCTACTGCTCTAGCAGTAACTGTCCACTCGGTATTTCCAATATTCTCAACAGTAAATCTGTTATTCCCTGTTTCACCAGGATTTAGACTCATAGATGTGAATTGTAATGAAGGGTCACATTCCTTTACTTCTGGAATATTTACTGTCAACGTTAGATTGTCTTCAGCAGGATCGGCAGCATTGGGATCGTTGGTTACTGTAGCTTTGATTATGAAACAATGAATTCCGGCTTCTGTTGATGAACCATCGGGTAAATCAATTGTAACATCAACTGTTTCTGAGTCTCCTGAATCTAACTGAACGGTTGACGGGCTAACAGTTGCATCTAATTCATCTGATTCACAATCGTTATCCGAAGTCATTTCAAGTTGTATATTTTCTTGCTGTTCTCCAGTATTCTCTACATCAACTTCCCAAACTACTTCATCATCTTCGCCGTCATAGGTTACTGTCTGATCATCAACAGTTAGAGTTACAGAATATAATCCTCCGTCTCCAGCAGTAGTAGTAACTTTTACATCATCTGTTTTTGGTTGGCCAGGAGTAGCCCCAGTTGCAGAAACTGTCACTGTTGTTTCACATTCTCCACTGGCCTGTTCATTCACGGATACTGTGAGAAGAACCGTTTCACTAGATCCGGAGTCAATAGTCCCACTAACTTGTTCTACGTTTGAAGTAAATCCATTACAATCAGCAGCTTGAGAGGTGGTAAGAGTTACAGTAATGTCGTCATCACCTGTATTTGACACAGTTATATCGTATTCAGCAGGGTTATCAGAGTCCGCTTCTTGAGAGTTAGGAGACGCTGAAATTGATACATCTACAGCCGCAGACACAGCAGGAGGAATCAAAGAAATTAACAATAAAATTAGAACCAAGCGAGTTGAGTCGGCTCTCTTCATGATTGACCCGGAGTAATCTTCCCTCTAAGGGCTTCGTGCTTGTCGTGTACTAAAATATCCTATTATCATACTTGTGTGAGTTGATCTATGTCTGCATCACAATGCAAACAATTTCCTCTTTCTATAATGCTACAACCCTGTACCTGTCCATCCATATGATACCTTGCACCGCATTCTAAACAAG
The DNA here is from genome assembly GCA_002710265.1 of Gammaproteobacteria bacterium. Classification (GTDB taxonomy): domain Bacteria; phylum Pseudomonadota; class Gammaproteobacteria; order Magnimaribacterales; family D2472; genus SAR86A. The sequence continues at coordinate 17,248 of PAJW01000011.1, forward strand.
CCCAAGCCTGACCTATGATAATATCAACACTACAGATCCAACAAGGAACTCCGCTCGATACTTCTTCATCTTCCTCTCGAGTCAAATTTTCAACTACTTTCTCAGGAATTAAAGATTGGATCTCTCCCCCTCTACGAACAAACATAGCTAAACCTAGACCGCCAACTAATAGAATCATAATTAGAACGATTAGAAGGACATTTGTCAAATTTATACCCTCTGAATCTCCGTTTGATAGGACATTGATCTGAACTTCTATCTTTGAATCTTCAATTGCATCCGAATTAGAGAGAGAGATGGTGATGACTCCATCAGAGCTTTTTGGAGGATTATATCCTATTTCTACAGACCTAGTCTCTCCCGGCCTTAAATTGACCCATTGACTATCTAAAATTAATTCGCCCCAACCAGAAGGNGCGCTTACCTCTAGTATCTCTGAAATATCAGAATTACCTACATTCTGTAGTTCTAAATGTAATTCATTGTTGAAACCTTCAGGAGAATCGAATTGTTGAGTAACAGTCCAAGTGACTTTAGAAATTGTTTCAACATAGAGGGAAATTGTGTCTTGCGCTACAATTCCTCCTCCATCTAAGATTAGTGAAATTGATGGTTCAGAACCTGCTTCGGCAGATAGAGGAATTATTACATTACAAATTACTGTTACAGTAGAGTCAACCATTATAGTTGGATCACTAGAACATGAATACTGCCAATCCTCATCTGGTAAATCCATTGAAATGCTAGGTCTCCAAGTCATTGTTCCAGAATTGGAAACCTGCCATAATAAATCAAATCCAATTCCACCTACTGGATGGGCATCAACACCCAATGGAGTATTCGCAGAAGTCCCATCAGGTAAAGCGACTTGGAAGAAATCAATATTAGGAATTGCTCCAGAAATGACATCTATTGTCCTATTCCAGTCAATAGTAAAACCATCATCTGTAACAAATCTAATCTTCAAATCACCACTCTTAGCAAGTCCATTACCGTTGAGTGATAAAGGTAATATGAATTCCTCGCCAGATATTACTGTAAATGAATTCTGAGTACCTGTCAATGACCAACCATTCGGTGTAGAAAGAACATAAGGAGTTAATTCTAAATCTCGATTTCCTTGATTATTGAAACTAACATCCCATTCTAATGTATCATCAGCAGAAACTTCACGTTCTACTCCATCAGAGGTTGGAGTTAAAGTAACGACATCTACATTCTCCACTACCATATTTATATCTTCAAACCAGGAATCTGAACTAACTCTAGAATGTACAGAGATGGAACCAGAAAACAGAGTCTCTGCGGGAATCATTGCACCGGGCGGATTTATTGTAACATCAATAATTCTAGTTTCTCCTTTATCCAAAGAACCTGTGGAACCATGGGAGGAACCAGCAAAAGACCCTATTGAATCTAGACCCAGACTCCATCCAGATGGAGAAATTAATTCGACATCGTATGTCTGAGGGCCATTTCCTTCATTCTTAACTTCTATCTGCAATGGTGTTGAGACCAGAGGGTTCACCTTTATCTGACCAGGAGGGAGTAAGATATCTGCGTTAGAAAGAAGAGGGACTTCTAGATATATCTCAAATTCAGATTGTATTTGATTCTCAGTATCGGTTCCTGTTACAATCATNCGATAAAGTCCNGGNTCNGGAGGAGCAGGATGAATAACTGATAGATCAACTGATGCTGATTCTGCTGGCATTAAATTAAATGTATTATTTGAAAATGATGAAAACCAATCAAATTCTATACCATCTTGCATCCTTACCGGTTCTGAAACTACAATGCTAGCATTGGTTTCAAAAAGTGCCGTATTTGATAATTGAAGGGACCAGGTTGTTGAACTATCTGTTGTACCTTCAATCAACATTGTAGGATTATCGCTAGTTACTCTAACTCCGGGGACACTAACAATTACCGTTTCAAAAAGCTGATTATTAGATTCTGATACTTCTTCGACATCGTCATTGGGATCAATATAGAATGAGATAATATTCTCACCGTCTTGGCTAGGTGTCCAATTCCAAGTTAATTCAGCATATTCCCCCGGAGAAAGACTAATGGTTTTTGTACTGATTGTTACACTATTAACTGCCGCCAAGACAGAAAGTTCGGGTACACTCCCAGCGCCCTGATTGATGAGTGAAATTGAAAACTCAACTTCTTCATCGACCTGAGGTATTGGAACTGATAAATCAAATGAATCAGATACGAAAGTTGGATCAGGGTCTAAATCATTAACATTAACTCCTCTAACTGCAAGAGAATAGGACTGATAGAAACTACTTCCGCCATGAGATGAGTCTTTCACCCTAACACTCCATGTGCCAACCATTGCATTATCTACAAGTACTACTTCAACATTATTTTTGGAATCCTTTTGTCCATTTGTTACGGATTGTCCATTAGTGAAAACATTGCCTTTGTAAAGAAGTCCGTTTGGATTAGTAATTTCTAAATCTAAATCATTTCTTAATTGAGTTGAAGATGAAGATGATCCTGGATAATCAGACCAAGCAAGTACTACTTTCAGAGGCTCTCCTGCTCTTGTGATTTCAAACGAATAGTCACTAATTTGGCCAGAGGATAACCGAGATCTATCGTCAACAAAAATTCCTACATCACTATCGGGAACTAAAGTATTGACTAGATTTACTCTTCCCCAGCCTTCATCATTATTCGGGATATTTCTGTTACCCATGTCTTCCGCGCCAAGAATTAGTAAAGCCTTGATTAGAGCTGCTTGAGGTGCAGGTCTTGAGGCTACTTCCATCAAGTATTCTCTAACCAATACCGCAGCACCTGCTGCTGCTGGAGTAGCCATGGAAGTTCCACTATATTCTAGATACCAATTATTACTCCAAGATCCTGAAGCACTACTTGCCTCTTGAGATTTGCAAGAACGGACATAGTCACCTGGAGCAACGAGATCAGGTTTAATTCGGCCATCATCTGTAGGACCTCTACTACTCCAATAGTACATATCGTCAGGAGCCCCATTGTATCTATTTACATGGCCGCCAATTGTAATTACATTTTTTGCAGTCCCTGGAGAAGATATTCCATCATTTCTTTCATTACCTGCTGCAAATAATACGGTCATTCCTTGATATTGCCAGTATTGATCCCAAGTGGATACGCGATCATCAGCATCTTCAGATGATGTAGTGTAATCGCCACCGGTTGGAGAACCCCAACTGTTAGTATG